>JAITVU010000408.1 GCA_031285645.1 Oscillospiraceae bacterium
TGCCGCTTTGTTACGCGCTGGGGCGCACCGTCGCCGTCAACCGCTGCTTTGATCCGCAATATCCTGTTAAAAGGACGGAACCGCGGTAACATCCCGGCGCTGTTCTATAGCGCGCCGTATAAAAGCAATTGTTTTTATTCTACATCAATTGTAAGGAAAATACAACCTTTACAGGCGGGTTTATACACAGCCTTGCAATGACCTGAAAATCCCTTTGTCTCAAACAGTCTGTACTGTGTCAGCATACCATATTTTAAGGAGGTCAACTTATGAAAGTAGCCGTTGGATGCGATCCCAATGCCATGGAACTGAAGAATATTCTTCGTGATCTTGTCGGGTCTCTGGGACATGAGGCCGTTGACTACGGCAGCGAGGATCCCATTTACGCCAACACGGCGTTTCGTGTGGCCGAGGATGTGGCAAAGGGTGTCTGTGACAGGGGAATCCTTGTGTGCGGCACCGGCATCGGCATGTCCATTGCCGCCAACAAAGTAAAGGGGGCCTACGCCGCCTGCATCAACGACGTCTATCAGGCGCAGCGCTCCTGCCTGAGCAACAACGCCAATATCATCACGCTCGGATCCCAGGTGACAGGCCCTGAACTGGCCAAATGCCTTGTGCAGGCTTATCTTGAACTCACCTACGACCCCAATTCGCGTTCAGCCCCCAAAGTCGAGCGGATTGAGAAATATGAACAGGGTGAAGGCCTATGAGCGGTGACATGATTAAGACGCTTGAAGGCCATGCCGCGCGTTGCCGCCGCAATGTGCTGCGCATGGTTGAGGCCGGCGGCGCCGGGCATATGGGCGGCGCCATGTCCTGCATCGACGTCGTCACGGCGCTCTATTTCAGCGTGATGAACATTGACCCCGCCAATCCCAAGATGTCCGGCCGCGACCGCTTTATTCTGTCGGCGGGGCATAAATGCATGGCGCAGTACGCCGTTTTGGCGGAAAGAGGCTTTTTTGACAAGAAGGTTTTAGATACATACGGTTCCCTTCACACAAAAATTCCCGGCCATCCCGACATGCACAAACTCCCCGGCGTCGAGGCGAATACCGGCGCGCTGGGCCACGGCCTGTCCATTGGCCTCGGCATGGCGCTCGGCCTCAAGCTCGACCAATCGCCGGCCCGCGTGTTTGTCGTCATGGGCGACGGCGAGCTCGCTGAAGGGTCAAACTGGGAGGCTGTGGCCGCTGCCGCGCACCACAAGGCGGACAACCTCACCGTCATCGTCGATTACAACGGCCTTCAGATTGGCGGCAAAACCGCCGACATCATGAGCTTCGAGCCCGTTCGCGCGCGCTTTGAGGCCTTTGGCTGGGCCGGCGCCGATATCGACGGCAATTCAATGCCCGATGTTGTGGACGCACTCGGCCGCCTGCCTTTTGAAAAGGGCAAACCGTCCGTTATTGTCGCGCACACCGTCAAGGCAAAGGGCCTTTCCTTCGCCGAAAACAAGGCGGCCTATCATTACTGGAAGCCCGGCGCGGATGAACTTGAACAGGCGATCCGCGAGTTGGACGCTCAAATAGAGGAGGCCGGGGCATGAGTGAAATAATTAAAAAGGATCCCCGCAAGGAATTCGGCGCGGCTGTTTTTGCGGCGGCGCAAAAGAATCCCGATATTGTCGCGATCTCCGCCGACAGCGGCGGCAGTTCCGGGTTCGGCGATTTTAAAGCCGCCTACCCTGAGCGCTACTTCGAGTTCGGCATTATGGAGCAGTGCGCCGTCGGCGCGGCGTCGGGCCTTGCCACGACAGGCAAAATCCCCGTATTCTGCGCCATCGCGCCCTTTGTCACGGTCCACTCCCTCGAAATGCTGCGCAACGACCTTGGCTATATGCGCCAGAATGTCAAGATCGTGGGCCGCAACGGCGGTATCACCTATTCCGACCTCGGCTCGACGCACCATTCACTCGAGGACTTCGCCATCACGCGCATGATCCCTGACATGCTTGTGCTCGCCCCGCAGGACCCCACTGAAATCAAAAACGCGGTTCAGGCCATGATCGATCACAAAGGCCCTGTCTACATGCGCATCGGCAACGAGCCCATTCCCTGTTTTTTGCCGGACGAACCCTTTAAAATCGGCAAAGGCAGCGTCTTGCGCGAGGGTAGGGACGTCGCGATTATCGCGACAGGCACCCAGACGGGCAGCGTGCTTGATGCGGTCGGCGCGCTGACGGCCAAAGGGATTGATCCCATGGTTATCGGCATGGCCACCATCAGCCCCATCGATGTGGATATCATCCGCCACGCCGCCGGTGTGACGGGCAAAATCGTTACGGTTGAAGAGCATTATATCCCCGGCGGCCTCGGCAGCGCCGTCAGCGAAGTCTGCGCCGAGTTTTGCCCCGTACCCATCAAAATGCTTGGCATTCCCAAATCGTATGCCAGCGTGGGCCCCTACGGCGAGCTGATGGCGTATTACGGGCTGGACGCCGCGGGCATCGCGGCGTCGGTGACTGCTTTCGCTGGAAAATAATCATCTGCCCGTCAAACATCTTAGGACAGCACGCTGTCCTAAGCGGCGGGCTTCGCCCACCGGCGCGCAAGCGCGCGTTTGACGTGCATCCAGCTATGAGCTATAGCCCTGAGGCGCTTCTCCAATTGTGGATAAATAGAATTCCCAGGCTGTTTTACAGCCTGGGAATTTATTTTATAGCTGTATAGGTTTAAAATTGGGACACAATTTTAAATACGCGGCAAACGCCGCGCGCCGCGAAGCGGCCTACAAATAGTGAATTCGCCTTAAGTCTAACTCACAAAGAAGCATAACGAAGCGAATGCCCATTGGGTAAATGTGGTTTAAAACAAAGGACTATTTTAAACCACATTTAATTTAGCCAAACCGCTAAAAAGCTGCTGCTCAACGATCGCTCGTAAACGCATTCTAAATAGAATGCACTCGCTCTGTCTCGCAGGCTTTTTTAAGTGGTTTGACTACACCTGCTGCATACGTCATATCCACGCGAAGCGTGGCAGCGGGCTTTGCCCGCTGTGGTTTAAAACTGTATCAGTTTTAAACCTAATGACTATATCGCCATGCGGTTCCAACATGAACCATTTTCAAGCCACATAATACTAATATCCGTTAAAAAGGGCGATAAAGTGATCGCTCAAAACGCCTTTTTTCCAAAACGCTTCGCGCCATTTTATCTGCTTTTTAATGGGATATTAGTATAACTCAATATCTGACCATGACGTCTGACTCTATTTCGTGCCGAAAATCCTGTCGCCCGCGTCACCGAGGCCGGGTACAATATAATTGTGCTCATCGAGCTTTTCATCAAGCGCGGCGCAATAAATCCTGACGTCGGGGTGTGCCGTTATCAGCGCGCGCAGCCCTTCGGGGGCCGCGATGATGCACATAAACTTAATGCTTGTCACGCCGCGCTCCTTGATCAGGTTGACGGCGTCTATCGCCGAGCCGCCCGTGGCCAGCATGGGGTCGAGCAGGATTACGTCGCGCTCCTGTATATCGGCCGGAAGCTTGCAGTAATACTCAACGGGCCTGAACGTTTCGGGATCGCGGTATATGCCGATATGCCCCACCTTCGCCGCCGGAATTAAATTGAGAATGCCGTCCACCATGCCGAGGCCCGCCCTGAGGATGGGCACGGCCGCAAGCTTGCGCCCCGCAATCACTTTGGTGTGGGTTCTGGCAATCGGCGTCTCCACCTCGATCTCCTCCATGCCGAGGTCCCTGGTGCCTTCATAACACATCAGCATGGCAATTTCGGCGATCATCTCGCGAAATTCCTTCGCCCCGGTGTTTTTATCGCGCAGGAAACTGAGTTTGTGCTGAATAAGCGGATGGTTGAGGATCACGGGTTTATTGTCCATGCGATCAATCCTTTCACTGCAAAGCTGTCGGCGTAAATATATAAGGTCTACTGCCTGTCCGCACCATCTTCATTTTCGATGTCATGAATCTGCCCCACCCGGCGGGCATGACGTCCGCCCTCAAAAGGCGTTTCGAGGAAGATATCGACCAGCTCGAGCGCGAGCCCCATACCGACAACACGGCCTCCGAGACACAGCACATTGGCGTCGTTGTGCAGCCTTGTATATTTCGCGCTGAAATAATCGCCGCAAACCGCCGCCCGGATTCCTTTGTGCTTATTCGCCGCCATCGATATCCCGATGCCGGTCCCGCATACAAGAATCGCCCGCTCACTCTCGCCCGAAAGCACCGAGCGACAGGGTCCCTCCGCCATCAGGGGATAGTCGGAGGACTCCTCGTTATAAGCCCCAAAATCTTTATACACAATACCCTTTTCATCCAAGTGCCGCTTGATGTGTTCCTTCAGTTGATAACCCGCGGAATCCGCGCCAAGTGCAATCATATTTATCCTCCTGTATGTATTTTATACTGGTTTGGTTCAACACAGTCCCGGAAGCTGTGTTCAATATCTGGCTTCGCCACACAAAGCTGGCAGGAAAAGTGTATATAGTGATTTCCCGCGCCCAGCGCGGGACGGGCTTCGCCCGCTGTTTTAAAACCGCATAACGGTTTTAAAACAAATCACTATATTGCCGCTTACAGCCCTCATAAGCCGCCGCGGTTTTATGGATTTGCCCAATATGGCGTTAGAATCTATTTAGCGCGCTCCCTCGTCGGCCGCCCTCTTCGCCGCAAGCTCGCGTTCGGCTTGGGGCAGGCGGATGTAGACGGGACTCAGCGCATCAGCGCCGACAAGCTTGCCGGACCGCGCCAGATCGGCGGCGACAGCGCACACAGAAGACGCACGCTGGTAAAGCATGTGTTCGGGGGCTTTACCCATATTGTCGATTCCTTTAAGGCGTTCCATACAAAGCGTCGCGCCGTCCCCAACAAGCAGGACGGGGGCATCGGCGCCCGAAAGACGCGCCTGTAAATCATCCAGCGAAAGCGCCTCGTCATCCGCCAGGCGTTTAATGCTTTGTCCGTCAC
Source organism: Oscillospiraceae bacterium (assembly GCA_031285645.1). Classification (GTDB taxonomy): domain Bacteria; phylum Bacillota; class Clostridia; order Oscillospirales; family Ruminococcaceae; genus WRAV01. Next base: position 4,939 of record JAITVU010000408.1, read on the forward strand.
TCCTGAAAAGCGCCGTGTAAACCTGGTCCCGGCGCGCATCCAATACGGGCGCGATCAAGCCTTTGTGGATTTGCGCGTTCACGGCCAGTCCGTGAAGCGTCGAGACCGCGGCGCACGGCCTGTTAAGCGCCATAGCCATGCCCTTGACAGCCGCTATCGCGATGCGCAGGCCCGTGAAGGAACCGGGGCCGGCTGAGACCGCGAACACATCCGTATCCGCAAGGGCGGCCGCCGCGTTGAGCAGCATGTCCGCCACCATGGGCATGATGGTCTGGGAATGGGTCAGGCCCGCGTTGACATAGGCCTCCCCGATGACAAGGCCATCCTTCGCCAGCGCGCAGGAAGCCGCCTTTGACGATGTTTCAAGGGCCAGTATGGTCAAAAGCGCCCGCCTCCCTCCACGGTGATTGTCCGCGTGTCGCCGTCTATAGTCTCTATCGTCACTGTAATGCAGTCTTCGGGCAGGGCGTTCTCGATTTTTTCGCTCCACTCCACAGCCATGACGCCGCCCCTGTCCATGTAATCATAAAAGCCCGTGGACTCCAGATCATCCCATCCCGCAATGCGGTACATGTCGAAGTGGAAGAGGGGCAGGCGGCCGCCCGTGTATTCCTGTACCAGCGCGAATGTGGGGCTTGAAACCGTGTCCACGACGCCAAGCCCCCTGGCCAGCCCCCGTGTAAACGCCGTTTTGCCCGCGCCGAGCCCGCCCCTGAACGCAATGACATCCCCAGCCGTCAATACGCGGGCAAGAGACGCCGCCAGCTCTTCCGTTTCCTCTTCAGATATCGTTGTGTACTTTTTCATAAGCGCTCCGGTGGTCTCGCGGTTTTGATATAGCAGATTCACTTGAAAACGGGCAAAGCCCGCTGCCGCGCTGGGCGCGGCAACTGCTATTGACGACACGTCAGCCGCTGCCTGAGGGCGGCTACACGCGGCAAATCCGCATGCTTTAAAATAGTCAAATAAGTCAAATAGTCATTCAGATTGTTTTAAAGTGACGTTAGTTTAATCTAATTTAAGTTTTTGGTCAAACTTTTTGAAAAAAGTTTGCGGGTTTGGGCGGAGCCCAAGGTCTTCCTGCGCTAGAAAAGGCCCGTAATATGCCCGCTTTCATCCACATCAATGCTGCAGGCCGCCGGGACTTTAGGCAACCCCGGCATCGTCATGATGTCCCCGGCCAAAGCCACGATAAAACCCGCGCCCGCATTGAGGCGGACTTCCCTGACGTTTAACACAAAATTGACCGGCCTGCCCAAAAGGTTGGGGTTGTCGGACAGGCTGTACTGCGTTTTAGCCATGCATATCGGCAGGTTTCCCTTGTCAAGCTTTTCAATCTCAGCAATGGATTTTTTGGCGGCCGGTGTATACGCAACGTCCGCCGCGCCATATATTTGCGCGGCAATGGCGCGTATTTTCTTGTCAATCGGCTGTTTGACATCATACAGGGGCGCAAAGTTATTGGGCTGCTCGCACGCGTCCACAACTTTAAGCGCGAGCGCCTCCGCGCCCCTTCCGCCCTCCGAAAAAGCGTCGGATAAGGCGAACTCGGCGTTCTTTTCCTTGCAATAGGCCGACACGGCGTGGATTTCGTGCTGGGTATCCGTCTCAAACACATTGATGGCCACGACAACAGGCACATGAAAGCGCTGCATATTGTCGATATGCGCGCCGAGATTGACAAGCCCCTTTCCGAGCGCCTCCATATCGTCGCGCGCAAGATCCTTCTTCTGCGCGCCGCCGTTGTATTTAAGCGCGCGCACCGTCGCCACAATGACGACGCAGTCGGGCTTTATGCCGCCGTAATGGCATTTGATGTCCATAAACTTCTCGGCGCCCAGATCGGAACCGAAGCCGGCTTCCGTAATAGCGTAATCCGCGAGTTTAAGTCCCAGCCGGGTCGCGCGCACGGAGTTGCAGCCGTGGGCGATGTTGGCAAAGGGGCCGCCGTGCATCAGGGCCGGCGTGTTTTCCAGCGTCTGCACGAGATTGGGCTTGATGGCGTCGCGCAGCAGTACCGCCATCGCGCCCTCGGCCGAAAGCTGACGCGCCCAGACGGGCGCCCCGCTGTAATCATAAGCCACGAGCATATCTCCAAGGCGTTTTTTGAGGTCCGCGAGGTCGTCCGCGAGACAAAGGATGGCCATCACCTCGCTCGCGACCGTGATCTGGAAGCCGTCCTCACGCGGCACGCCGTTTACCTTGCCGCCGAGGCCCACATTGACATGGCGCAGGGCGCGGTCGTTCATGTCCATGCAGCGCTTGATCAGCACGCGCCTCGGGTCGATGCCGAGCGCGTTGCCCTGCTGCAGGTGGTTGTCCAGCATGGCGCAGAGCAAATTGTTCGCCGCTGTAATGGCGTGCATATCGCCGGTAAAATGCAGATTGATATCCTCCATCGGCACCACCTGGGCGTAGCCGCCGCCCGCCGCGCCGCCCTTCATGCCAAATACGGGGCCCAGGGACGGCTCCCTCAGAGCAATAATCGCGTTCTTGCCGATTTTTTTCATGCCCATGCCGAGACCGACCGTCGTCGTTGTCTTACCCTCCCCGGCCGGTGTCGGGTTGACCGCCGTAACAAGCACAAGCTTGCCGTCCGGCCTGTCTGCCACACGGCGGATGAGGCTGTCGGACAATTTGGCCTTATAAGTGCCGTAAAGCTCAAGCTCCTCGGGCATCACCCCGAGTTTTGACGCGATTTCAGCAATCGGCTTCATCCGGCACTGTCCCGCAATTTCAATATCGCTCAGGTGCATACTTCTCTACCCATCCTCCCGAAATTGTGTTTATGCCAAGGCTTTATGCCTTTATTGACCTCAATGCGACGCCTTCAGCGCCCGTTTCAAAGTGTAAAACGGACCGAAAGAGTCTCAGTGGTCCACGGGCGCCGCAAACCATTTACGCCTTGTCATATTGCCTGATGCCCTGCAGGCCTACATGCAGATTCGAAAAGCGGTCCCCAAGGCCGTAATCAGGCTTTCCCTGCCTGAGCGGCAAAGCCTGCGAAAATGATTTGGCGGGTAGGGCGATCGTGACGCTTGTCCCCTGTTCCAGCCGGGACCTGATCTTGATCTGGCCGCCGTGTTCGTGGATAATGCGCTGTGCGATTGTCAGGCCAAGCCCGATCCCGCGCTCCCCGTCCCTGTTCGGAAAAGAAAAATACGGCTTAAACGCCTGGGCGCTCACCTCGGGCATCATACCCTGGCCGTGATCGGTTATTTTGATCGTGACAAACCGGGCGCCTTTTCGGGCCGCAACCTCTATATGATTGCCGGCGCGCGTATAGAATAAACTGTTGTAGAGAATATTGTAAAAAGCCAGTTCAAAACGCTCCAGATCCATCCTGATATAAAGGTCGTCTTCCGGCACATGGAAACGGACCGGGATATCGAGGTTTTCACCGAGCGACGACACGGCCGGACCGATTTCCCGCAGCCAGTCAAATATGTTTTCCGAAGACAGCTTGAGGATGACGGCGTCTCCCTGAAACTTCGCGTATTCGGAGATGTTCGCCGCCAGGCGCAAAATCTGGTAGGCATTTGTGCTGATCCGGTTCAAATGGGGGCTCAGCCACGGTGTGGCGTCCAATATTGCCGCTTTAAGATAAGCGGCGTCCGCCGCGGAAAAAATACCGTCTATCCCGCGGCGCACACTGTCGGACAAAGCTAGAGCCGTATGGCCGACATGGCGCTCCGTGAGACCGGCCGACGCGCTTGAGTGGCTTATGATTATGGCGATGACGCCCGCCAGTTCCTGACCGGCCGTAACGGGCGTCAGGCTGATGCGCGTATCGGAAAACGGCAGCGCCGATTCAATGGTGCAATTACCCCTTTCAATAAACGCCTGGCTGAGCAGGGACGGCACATCGAATTCGGCGAGGGCAAAGCGCAGGCCGTCTGTCTGCGTCAACCGCGGATAAGCCCGCTGCATAACCGAATTGCTCCAGCATACATCCAGGCTTGCGTCGGCAATGAGCGCGGGCAGCGGAAATTCTTTGAGCTGCTTGATGTTTTCACTGATCAACCTGATAAAATCATATTCCATAGCCAGTCCAGTCTATCCCTTTCTTACAGCATCAGTAAACAATAACCGGACCGCTATTGTTTTACTTTCTGCCGAATGCGGCGGGAACTTTAATATCTTTTTATTCCGCTTGTTTATTCCCGACGCTATAATAACGGGATATGCATATGAGACCTATTATAAACAAATAACGCGCCCCTGTAAAGAACATATCAGGCGGCGTTCCGCATAATTCACAATAATAAACCCGGGCGGCGCCCATAAATTAATAAATGGTTAAAAAATTATCCGGACGCCTTGTAGTTTTAAAGATTATAGGGTAGAATAAGGAATAACTGGATAAAATATAAAAAAACAGGAGGATATTTCAATGGCAATAAAAATAGGCATTAACGGCTTTGGCCGCATTGGCAGGCTTGTTTTCCGCGCTGCCGTCTCGCAGCCGGATGTATATGAGGTTGTCGGCATCAACGACCCCTTTATCGATCTGGAATACATGGTTTATATGACCAAGTACGATACGGTTCATGGCCGCTTTAAAGGTGATGTCGGCATTAAAAACGGCAAGTTTACCGTCAACGGCAAAAGCATTGAAGTGTATGACAAAATGAACCCGGATGAAATTCCGTGGGGCACATGTGGGGCTGACTACGTTGTCGAGTCCACGGGCGTGTTTGTCGATCAGGAAAAAGCCGAGCTGCATCTCAAGGGCGGCGCGAAGAAAGTTGTTATTTCCGCGCCGGCCAAGAGCGCCGAAACACCGACTTTCGTCATGGGCGTCAACAACGATAAATATACCAAGGACATGACCGTCGTCTCCAACGCCTCCTGCACAACAAACTGCCTGGCGCCTCTCACAAAAGTGATTAACGATAACTTCGGCGTCGTCGAAGGCCTTATGACAACAGTCCACGCCACCACAGCCACGCAGAAAACAGTCGACGGCCCCTCCAAGAAGGACTGGCGCGGCGGCCGCGCGGCATCGGGCAACATCATTCCCTCCTCCACAGGCGCGGCGAAGGCCTGCGCGCTCGTTATCCCCGCTGTACAGGGCAAGTTGACAGGCATGTCCGTCCGCGTCCCGACACTGGACGTTTCTGTGGTCGACTTGACAGTCCGCCTTGAGAAGAGCACGACTTACGAGGAAATCTGCGCCAAGATCAAAGAAGCTTCGGAAGGGTCCATGAAGGGCATTCTCGGTTATACCGACGAAGATGTCGTCTCCTCCGATTTCACCGGCGATCCCCGCACCTCCATCTTCGACGCCAAAGCCGGCATCATGCTCAACCCCAACTTCGTGAAGCTTGTTTCATGGTATGACAATGAGTGGGGCTATTCCAACAAGTGCCTTGATCTGATCAGCCATATGTATACTGTGGACAATAAGTAAGCTTGTTTGATACAACCGCCGCCCGCGTTATGCGGGCGGCTTTTTTGTTTGAGATTATTTATTATATTATGGATCACGTACCAAGTCAACCAGATTTGCATAGCTGTGCAAATCTGGTATATCATATTCGTGTACCCTATAGCCAATAATATGGGGGTACTGTGTATGTATTACTATAAAATCGGGGAAAGAATTAGAGAATTGCGACAGGCTCGTCACTTGACACAGGATATACTTGCCCAGCGGTTAGGGATAACAAAGTCCGGTGTAAGCAGCTACGAAAACTCTGCCGCGTACCCGTCCTACGACGCGCTGCTCGGCCTTGCCGATATCTTCAAAGTAACGACCGACTATCTGCTCGGGAAAGAAAAAACAAGAAGCATCAGTACAAGAGGA
>JAITVU010000010.1 GCA_031285645.1 Oscillospiraceae bacterium
GGCTGCGTTGGGCCACAGGTATTTTCGCCTCATTGTAAAGCTTTCGCATACTTTTGGTACAGCCCCGGCCCCATAATACAATGTAATCGCCGGGCAGCCGCTGACGCAGTTTCAAAGTCCCCCTTATTCTATCACAATCCATCAGGTTTTTTAAGACTTTTTTTTCATATTTGTTATTATTTTCAAATTCTTTGCGCTCAGACTGTATTAACTTGATAGTTTTACCTGATATAAGGCTGAAAGATATGGATTTTGGCATGGTTGACAGATCGATTTCCTCCTCAAAATAAGGAGCGGGAGTCTCTGCCTCAACAAGGGCTATCCGTCCATGTTCGGACTTAAACGTGTAGCGCTCGCTGAGTTGGACGGCGCCGCCTGAAATTCCCGTATCAAGCAGCGCCCGGATTCTGGCGTAATCACAGGGGATATGATATTGTTCTAGCAGGCGGACAAGCACGCGTGTTGACAGCGCATCAGGCAACGCGGCCAAGCGCCGCGCGTCCAGCGCGCCCGATTCGGGCGTGAGCGCCTTAAACAGAATATCCGCTTTGCCGTCGAGATATGCCTGGTCCGCCCGCAAAATTTCGGATAACCGCGCGGAGGCGTCGAGGAAGGCCGGATTGATTTCTTCAAGGATTGGCACAACGTGGTGGCGCAGTTTGTTGCGGGTGTAACGATCCGAGAGATTGCTGGAGTCCGTGACGTAGTCAAGTCCCCAGCGGGCGCAGTATTGTTCAACGTCCTGCCTTGTGCAGGTAATCAAGGGGCGGATCACGCGCCCGCGCACAGTCGGTATGCCAGTGAGCCCGGATGGCCCCGTACCGCGCGTGAAATTGATGAGCTGCGTTTCGGCGCTGTCGTTGAGCGTATGCGCCGTCACAATTTTGACGCTGTGGCCGGCACGTTCCATGGCGTTGGCCTTTTCATCAAACACCCTGTATCGCGCCTCGCGCGCGTATGTTTCCACCGACTGCCCCGCCGCTTTCGCCAGGACTGCGATGTCAAGCGACACAATTTCAGCGGGCACATTGTAGCCGGCGCACAGGTTGCGGACAAAGTCGGCGTCGCGCGCGCTTTCATCGCCCCGCAGATTGTGGTTAATGTGCACCGCGGTGAGCCCGATACCTAATTCTTGACGCATTATATGCAAATAATGCAGCAGAGAGACGGAATCCGCGCCGCCGGACACGCCGACGACCAGTTCATCTCCCTGCGCGACTAAATTGTATCTATTGATACAGGCTAAAATCTTATCGTTCATCTCGGAATATCTCCAGGCCCGAAAACTTGGTGTGATCGCCGTCCCAGGCCATTTTTACAATCCCGGTTTCGCCGTGGCGGTTTTTAGAGACGATGCACTCGGCGACGTTCTGTTCCTCACTCTCGCGGTTGTAATAGGCGTCGCGGTAAAGGAACATCACGATATCGGCATCCTGTTCGATGGAGCCGGATTCGCGCAGGTCAGAGAGCATGGGGCGGTGGTCGGTGCGCGATTCGGGGCCGCGGCTGAGCTGTGAGCAGACGATGACAGGTACATTAAGGTCCTTGGCCATAATTTTAAGCGAGCGTGTGATCTCCGACACCACCGCGACACGGTTTTCCGAGCGCGATGTGCTGGACATCAGCTGTAAATAATCGATGATTACAACACCCAAATCCTTGACGCGCCGCAGCCGCGCCTTGATCTCGGGCACTGTGATGCCGGCCGTATCGTCGAAGTAGAGCGGGATCTGGGCGAGGTCGCGCGCCGATTCCGCAATGCGGATCCAGTCCTCGGTGCCGAGTTCGCCTGTGCGCATACGGTCGCCCCGCACAAGCGCCTCGCTGGAAAGGATGCGCTCCACAAGCTGCTCCTTGCTCATCTCCAGAGAGAAGAAGACGGCTTTTTTACCCGTTTTTCGTGTAACATTGACAGCGACATTGAGCGCAAAAGCCGATTTGCCCATGCCGGGGCGCGCGGCGACAAGGATGAGATCGGAGCGGTTCAGCCCCGTAATAACGCGGTCGAGTCCGGCAAAGCCGGTCGGCAGGCCGGCATACTGCTCCCTGTCGTCGCTTGAGAGGCGCTGGAGCTTATCGTAAATGTCCACAAGGATGGAATCGATCCGGTGTAATGTGGTGGTTTCCCGGCCCTGACGGATGTCGTATATTTTTTGTTCGGCGGAATCGAGCAGCAGCTGCGCGTCGGCCGCGCCGCCCTGGGAATTTTCAATAATTTCCCGCGCTGTCATGATCAGGGAGCGCACATAGTGTTTTTCGCGCACAATGGCGGCGTAGGCCTCCACATTCGCCGTTGAGGGCAGGATTTGAATCAGGTTGGCCAGATAGACCCTCGCGTCCGCGTCACTCTGAAAGACATGCTCGACGAGTACGTTTTCAAGCACGGTGACATGGTCGATCGGAAGGCCCGCGGCAAAAAGACGCACCATGATTTCAAAAATACGCGCGTTTTCCTGCCTGAAAAAGCTTTCTGGGCGCACATGATCCATCACGACCGACATACAGCCCGAATCAACAAGAACAGCCCCGAGAACCGACTGCTCGGCCTCGAGGTTATAGGGCAGGGGCTGCCCGGACAGATCCTGTCCGGCATATTCGGTTAAGGCGATATTGCGATAATCCGACATGACTTCTCCCGGGGTTTAAACGTCGATATTTAAATATTTAAAAGCGCGTTAAACCGACGGCAGCATCAATAGTTTTACTCGACATGCCGTCAATAAAATATATGGATAACGGATCAGCTTTCCTCACCGACCATGATATAGACCTTTGCCGTGATTCCGGTGTAAAGCTTGACTTCCGCCGTAAAGGTCCCGAATGCTTTGATGTCGCTTTCAAGCGCGATTTTACGCCTGTCCACATCCACATCAAGCTGCTTTTTAAGTTCGTCGGCCACTTCCTTCGCCGTGACGGAACCGAACAGTTTGCCGCCCGCGCCGGCTTTGGCCATAATCTTGATGGTCTTCTCATTGATGCGGGACGCGGTCTGTGAGGCGGCGTCTTTTTCGGTGTTTTCCTTGTGCGCCGCCGAGGCCTGGCGCGCCTTCATCTCGTTCATGGCCTGCGCCGTCGCGGGTATCGCAAGCCCTTTTTTTATAAGAAAGTTTTTGGCGTAACCGTCGGACACATTGACAAGTTCACCTTTTTTTCCACTGCCCTGGACATCCTGCTGTAAAATTACTTTCATCCTGTCTGGTCACTCCTGTCCTGATTAATATTGACCGGCTCCGCAGCCGTATCGGGTCCGGGCGTATTGAGAGAGGCGTAATAATCGTCTATCGCGCTGACAACCCTTTCCCGGATATTGTCGGTGCTGTCGTTTGGAAACTGCGCCGCCGCCATGGTGAGATGCCCGCCGCCGCCGAGTTTTTCCATGATGACCTGCACATTCAGTTCGCCCATGGATCGCGCGGAGACATTGACAACGCTTTCGTAAAGATAGATGACAAACGACGCGTCGACGCCGCTGATCGTCATGAGTTCATCCGCCGCCTGAGGCGCGACAACCTTGATGTTTTCAAACTGAATATCCGACGACGCGATGGCGCAGCGCCTGTACACTTCAGCGTTGGCCACAAGCGACGCCTTCTGTTGGTAGCTTTCCATCGAGGAGGCAAAGAGTTTGCGCACCTCCACCGTGTCCGCGCCCATGCGGCGCAGGTAAGCGGCGGCTTCAAAGGTGCGCACGCCCGTGCGCAAAATAAAGTTCTTTGTATCCAGCGTGATGCCGGACAAAAGCGCTTCGGCTTCAAGCTTGGTGATCTGGGGCCGCGTCGGGAAATACTGAATCAGCTCCGATACCATCTCTGACGCCGATGAGGCGAAGGGTTCGTGATAGAAGATGACGGCGTTGTCGATATGGCTGACCAGCTTGCGGTGGTGGTCGATGACGACGACCGTTTTACAGGCTCTGTAGAGGGATTCGCTTTCAAGCACATGCGGGACATGGGTGTCGAGGATGAGGAGCAAAGTGTGATTGCCCACCAGTTCCAGAGCCTTTTCAGGCGATACGAAGTCCTGAGCCGTATATGTGCTCGTGAGTAAACGCTCCAAAAGCGGCTGGACAAGATTTTTCTGGGGATCAATACAAATCGTGACCGGTTTGCCCATGGATTTAACGGCCTTGAGCATGCCGACCGAGGAACCCAGGCAGTCGAGGTCGGCAAAGCGGTGGCCCATGATAATGACGTTGCCGCTGGATTCGATCAGCTCGTTAAGGGCGGTGGCGATGATGCGCGTTTTGACCTTCGTGCGCTTTTCAATGCCCTTGGAGATGCCGCCGTAGAAATCGTAGCCGTTTTGCGTGCGAATGGCGACCTGGTCGCCGCCGCGTCCCAGGCACATATCCAGGGCCTGGCGCGCCATGGACTCGGACTCATACAATGTCTGGGCGTCCCGGCCGACGCCGATGGACAGCGTGGGATTCATGCGCCGGTTGGCATGCAAATTGCGCACACGGTCCAGAATATCGAATTTACTGTCAATGATGTGCAGGATGCCGCGCTCCTCAATAACGGCGAGAAATTTATCTTTTTCAATGCGGGTGACAAACCCCTCGTTATCGGCGATGTATTGCTCGATGATGTTCTCGATTTCGCTCATTAGCTGGGCGCGTTCGCTCTCTTTGTAGTCCTGCACCATTTCCTCGTAATTGTCGACCATGATAATGGCGACGGAAGGGCGGGTGCGATGGTATTCGGCCGTGAAATATTTCAGTTCCGAATCGTCGACAAGATAAACAACGGATATGTTCGCGGCGCCTTTTCGCGTGACGGCGACAAACGCCGTATACTGCCGGTTTCCATAGTCGATGGCGTAGCCGGCGGGCGGGGAAGGGACGGTGACGTCGATATCGGGCAGCACGTCCGCAATATTTTTGCCGCGCATGTCCGCGCCGTCGAAAACGCTTGACAGGCAGCGCTCGTTATACCATATAATCTCATTGTAATCATAAACGGTAATGACGGGGATCGGCGCGTCGACAAAGCCCTTTTCGCCCGTGTAAAGGATGCTTTGCCCGATTTCCTCAAGTATGTCGCTGCTTTTCTTATTGAGCCCGCGCAAGATGAAAAGAAGGGCGACAAAAGCCACCAATGTGATGGCGGCGCTGATGAAAAAAAGGGTATAGTCAAAGAAGAGGGTTATCAGCGCGAGCAACGCGCATAACCCCATCAGGAGGCATATAACGGGCATGAAAAGCCTTGACTTTTTATACATACCGAACCTCTGTCACGAACTAATGTGGATGAATCAACATGTTATAATTGGCCATCGCCGCAGGCGGGCCGCTTGAATCTGTATAATAACCGCGTTGCGGTTATTATAACATGAACGAGCGACGGTTCATGTTATAATTGGCCATCGCCGCAGGCGGGCCGTTTGAATCTGTATAATAACCGCGTTGCGGTTATTATACCATAATTGTCCGAATAATCAAAGCGCGGACAGGATTTTTTTGTCGGCGCTCAATCACAAAAGCCTCCCCGCGCACGGCGCGGAGAGGCTTCACAGTGTTTATTCAGCGCTTATGGTATTTCCGGTTTCTTCTGCAGCGGGTTTCGTGCTATCTGTATCCTCAGCGGGCGTGCTGTTTGCCAGAGACTTGCTTTCAAGATATTCCATATAGGCGCTCAGTATACCATCCTCAATCGTGCGCCTGGCTTCAGGCGTAATGGGGTGGGCGATGTCACGAAAGACGCCGTTTTCATCCTTGCGGCTTGGCATGGCGACAAACAGCCGCTCCGTGCCGTCGATCACCTTAATATCGTGAACGGCGAAATCGTTATCGATCGTTATAGACACCAACGCCTTAAGCTTTTCATCCTGAAAGGTTCTTCTGACCCTTATATCCGTAATATTCAAAAGTTAAACCTCCTCCAATGTCGGGCAGAGTGTATGCCTATAGTATTTTGCCGCATGGTGGATTTATTCAGTAAGCAGGCTGATAAAAGTTACCATATGTCGTATATTGTGCGAAAAAACGACACTGTTCTGAACCTGCCGGCATATGTCAATGATCCGCCCGATCGTTTTTTGCATACACCTTTACAAAAGCAAATGATCAAGTTCCGCCTATTCTTTTGGCTTTTTAATCAGTATTTCGTATAAATAACACGGAGCAGGTTTAGTATCCCCGTAAAATGCCCAATAATATGGATATAATGGCGGGGACAGACACTTTTTGATTAGTCTTGATATAGAATATGATGAGTGGTCTGCCATGTCGGCGGGCAATCGTTGTAACAACAGTGCTTATTTGATATAATAAACAATAACAGGATAGATGGGGGAAGACATTTTGCTGGACTCGGCTTTTTTTGACGACAAGAAAAAACTGCATTTTATCGGGATCGGCGGATCGGGGATGTATCCCATTGTTCAGATCATGCATGGCCGGGGCTTTCAAATCACGGGTTCCGACAACAACGAGGGGGATACGATCGAGCGCGAGCGCGACATGGGTATTGCGGTGCGCATCGGCCATGATCCGCGGAATATCGTTGGCGCGGACGCCGTTATTTACTCCGCGGCGATCATGCGGGATAATCCTGAGCTTGTCGCGGCGCGGGAAGCCGGACTTCCCGTGATTGAGCGCTCTGAGATGCTCGGGTATATCACACGGCAGTTTGACGACTGCGTCTGTGTTTGCGGTACGCATGGCAAAACGTCGGCCACCGCCATGCTCACGCAGATATTGGTGGAGTCGGGCGTTGACCCCACTGCCGTTATCGGCGGCAAACTGCCTTTGATCGGCGGCAACGGCCGGGCGGGCGCCTCGTCTGTCATGACGTGCGAGGCCTGTGAGTTTGTCGATACTTTTTTGCATCTCTCGCCCGACATCGCTGTGATCCTCAATATAGACTGCGATCATCTGGATTATTTCGGCACCCTGGACAATATCATCAAATCGTTCCATAAATTCGCGGCGCTCGCGACCAGGAGCCTCATTGTGAACGGGGACGACCCCAACACAATGAAGGCCGTACAGGGCCTTATGACGCCGCTGACAACTTTTGGCTTTTCAGACCGCAACGATTACTATCCCGCCTGCATTGAGACGCTCAGCCCGATCGGGTCCCGTTTTGATCTGATGCACAGGGGCCGAAAGCTGTGTGCGATCACGCTGAATGTTTTGGGGCGGCACAATATACTCAACGCTGTGGCGGCTTGCGCCGCGGCGCTTCAGGTCGGGGTAACGCCGGATCAGCTGGCGCCCGGTATCGCAGGGTTTACGGGCGCCGGCCGGCGTTTTGAAGTGCTGGGCAAAGTGCGCGGCATCACGATTGCCGATGATTACGCCCACCATCCCGCCGAACTCACCGTGACGCTTGAAGCGGCGAAGGCGCTGAATTTCAGACAGGTTTGGGCTGTGTTTCAACCCTTCACCTATTCGCGCACCGCGATGTTGCTGGACGATTTCGCGAGCGCGCTGTCCATTGCCGATCATGTGGTTATGTCCGAGATTATGGGCGCCAGAGAACATAATACCTACAACATTTACACAAAGGATCTCGCGGATAAAATTCCCGGCGCCGTTTGGTTCGAAGGCTTTGGCGAGATCGCCGATTATGTCATGGGGAACGCTCAGGACGGCGATCTGGTGATTACACTGGGTTGCGGCGATGTATATAAATGCGCGAAAATGATGCTGGATCGGTGAATTGGAATCCATTAAATATAAATTAAGGCGGATAAGCCGCCTTTTTGTTTGCCTGTTAACATGGGCGTTTTGTATAGCTGTATAGGTTTAAAAATGCTATGCATTTTTTTAATACGCGGCAAACGCCGCGCGCCGCGAAGCGGCCTATATATAGTGAATTCGCTTTAAGACTAACTCATAAAGAAGCATAGCGAAGCGAATTCCCATTGGGTAAATGTGGTTTAAAACAATGGACTATTTTAAACCACATTTACTTTAGCCAAACCACTAAAAAGCTGCTGCTCAACGATCACTCGTAAGCGCATTCTACATAGAATGCACTCGCTCTGTCTCGCAGGCTTTTTTTAAGTGGTTTGCCTATACCTGCTGCATACGTCATATCCACGCGAGGCGTGGCAGCGAGCAAAGCGCGCTGTGGTTTAAAACTGTACCAGTTTTAAACCTATATGACTATATAAAACCGGGAATAACGGCACGTTTTAAAAAGGAAGGGGAGTAGCGCACATATGGCTACACTGCATTTAATGGTTGGCTTACCCTGCAGCGGAAAAACAACGGAGGCCGGGAAGGTGGCCCGCCAATACAATGCGCTGCGCTTGACGCCCGATGTCTGGCAGCTCAGGCTGTTTGGGCAAGACATGGATGACCCGCGCCATGATGACCGCCACGAGGCCATAGAGGAAATAATGTGGGATGTGGCCAGGGATGTTCTCTTGCTGGGGACAAGCGTTGTGTTGGATTTTGGATTCTGGTCGCGCGGGGAGCGGGATGATTTCAGGCGAAGGGCCAGGGATTTGGGTGCGGGTTTTATGATTCATTTTATGGACGTGCCCTTGTGCGAACTGCTCGCGCGTCTGGAAAAGCGAAACCGGCAGGCCGGCGAGGAGGAAAGCATCGCCTTTTCGCCTGAACTGCTTGAAGAGTGGGCGGCGATGTTTGAGGCGCCGTCTGACGACGAGCTGTGCCCGTGACCGCGGCGTTTTACTAACAGGTGTGACGCCGCTCCCTGCCGCCTTGTGCACCTACATAAGGACATAACCATATGCGGTTCTATTCCCCGGCTTTTAAGGCGCTCTTTGAATTTGTTCTGAATACCTGTTGTTTGCGGCGGAAAATTTTTTATATAGTGAACGAACGTCAAAACCGTTCCGGTTTTGACACGTGAGGCAGACGCCTGACGGCACGCTGGAGACGTGCGCGTTCACTATGTATGGTTCGAAGGCCTCAAAAATGACCGTTTTTGAAATTCGCTGAGTATAAAATTGTCACGTTTGAATATATGCTGGCTATTTTTTGGTTTTGTGCCTATATCCCGGTCACAAAACAGGTAATATGTGAAAATACCAACTTTTTGTTGCAAAAACGTTAATTTGTGATATAATTTCAGTAACTATTTATTGTTTTTTGGGAGGCTTCTGTAATAATGAAAAAGCACTTTGTCAAGATATCCTCGGTGCTTCTTGCTATCGTACTGGCGCTGGGTCCCGTGACGTCGGCGCCGCTGTCGATGACTGTCCGGGCGGCGGACAGCGACTATTTTGAACGGCCGGACAGCGAGAGGGAAAGCGGACGCACTACGACGTCAATCGGCAGCGTCACCAGCAGTGTTTACGACCATAAAAGTATGAAAGCGGGTATCAAAAAATATGCCGCCGACAACTCAGATGTCAAGGGCTGGCTGATCGTGCCCAACACAAACATCAACAAACCCATCACATTTAGCAGCAGAGACAATGATTACTATATATACAGGGATATAAAAGGCACCAATTACACGGGCATAACATATAAAAATTACGTTGAAACCGCCAATTATCTTGATTGCCGGACTGTTTTCGGGGATACGTGGCGTAAATCGTCCAGGAATACCGTTATTTACGGCCATAACTGGACGAATCTGCGCGAACCGCACGCAATTGGAGCCAATAACAACCATATTATGTTCGGGCAGCTTCCGTCGTATACCAATATGGAGTTCGCAAAGCAAAATCCGCATATCTATTTTTCCACCGAGAAAAATGAAGGGATATGGCGCGTGTTCAGTGTTGCTTTTGTCGAGCTGAGCACTGATTTCAATTATAATCAGCCCAATCCGACCTCTGAGGATTATGAGGCGCTTATCAAAGAACTGCAAAATCGCAGTATGTTCGATTTTGGCGTTGATGTAGAGAAAACCGACCGGATCCTGACCCTTTCAACCTGCACAAGACAGTACAGCGCGGGCGCGCAGCAGCGCTTCATCGTTGTGGCGAGGCTGCTTCGGGACGGCGAGTCTGAAAAGGACAGCGTCAGTGTCAGTGTTAATTCGGATATGAAGAGGCCCAGATTCTAAATATCATTGATACGTGTGTTTGGTATAACGCAAAAAACAGGACACGGATACAGTTTGAATAACTGTATCCGTGTTTGTTTGTGATATAATGGGGGATATATAGGAAAGCCGCGTTGAAAAGCTCTGAAGGGAGAAGGTGGAGTAGCCTTCTATTTCGGCAAATACACAGGCAACGGGAGAAAAAATGACGAAAGTATATTTCATAAGGCATTCAGAATCGGATACACAGAGTCCGTGACGGCAGAATCCGGCCGCTTACACCAAGAGGACTCTCAAGATGCCTATTGGTGACGGAATTTTTGAGCGATAAAAACATTGATGCCGTATTGTTAAGCTCATTTAAGCGTACGATCTATACGGTTGCCAATTTTGCCGGAAAAAGCGAATTGGAAATAAAGATAATAGAGGATTTCAGGGAGCAAAAGAGCGGCAGTGACATGCGCCGAAACGACGCGGATTTCCGATCGTTTTCACCTCAATACGCTGAACGCTAACGATACGCTCATACAAGTCCAGCGCCTTCAAACTGTCCGTGACGACAAAATCGATCTCAACGCCCGTCATATTTTGGTCTCCTTCAGGCACAACGATTCTTATAATAATATAGGCATTGCGGTTTAAAATATCCACTGTTTTAAACCGCAATGACCCGTGGGAATTCGCTTTGCTATGCTATGCTTCTTTTAAGCCGGTCTTAAAACGCATTCACTATATTATAGCCTGCCGATATCGTTGATATTATATGGCGTATTCTGGTATACAAAATAGTTGAGCCAGTTGGAGTACAAAAGGTTGGCGTGGGATTTCCACCGGATCAGGGGCGTATTCTCCGGGTTGTCGTCAGGGAAATAATTGACGGGGATATCAATTTCGAGCCCTTTGCCGCGGTCGCGGAAGTATTCGTCGGCAAGGCTGTTCCGGTCGTATTCCGAATGTCCCGTGATGAAAAACTGCCGGCCGGCCCTGTCGGCGATTATGTAGACGCCGGCCTCAGGTGATTCGCTGAGCAGTTCAAGGTCCGGGCATGCCAGGATGTCGTCGCGCCTCGTCTGCGTGTGGCGCGAATGGGGCGCATAAAAAACATCGTCGAAGCCATACAGCAGGGCGTGGGCGGGATTGGTGAGCGTGTGACGGAAAATGCCGAATTTTTTGCGCTCAAGCGGGTACTTTTTTATACCGTAATGATAATATAAAGCGGCTTGCGCCCCCCAGCAGATATTGAAAATGGAAAACACGTGCGTTTTAGTCCACTCCATGATCGTACAGAGCTCCGGCCAGTAATCGACGTCTTCAAACGCCATATGCTCGATAGGGGCGCCTGTTATGAGCATGCCGTCAAATTTTTGGTCCTTAATATCGTCAAATACCTTATAAAACTTGAAAAGGTGTTCGGCAGGCGTGTTTTTCGATGTGTGCGTGGCTGTCTGCATCAACTCGATGTCCAACTGAATGGGGGTGTTGCCGATGAGGCGGAGGAGTTGGGTCTCCGTTTCTATTTTTTTGGGCATCAGGTTCAGAATCAATATTTTAAGAGGTCGGATATCCTGCGACATGGCGCGGGCCTCATCCATGATGAAGATGTTCTCCGCGTTGAGAATTTCCCTTGCGGGCAGGCCGTTTGGTATTTTAACCGGCATGTGCATCATCCTTTCTGAGTGGGATTGAGTGCGTTCAACACTTTCATAAAAGCCTATGTGGTCAGGAAATATACATTGGCGTCGGCCGCAAAACCTTTGAGATTATAAAGGATCATAATGTCGGTGACGCCGTTTTCCGCGATGAAGTCGTAAATGGATGTCTTAAAGAAGCGCAGATCGGCCACGAGGATTTCCTCGTAGTCGGAGAGAAGGAACTGGGCGAACGTGTTCGCGTAGGAGTCCTTGACGAGAAAAAGCTTTTTCCCGTTTGTATGCCCTGTTTTAATGCGGACAAGGGACTGGTTCGCGTTGAGGAAAACGGAATATTTATCCTTGACATCAAGATAGGACCGCTCGTAGAAGCTGTCTGTCACCTTTTCCCCCATATTGTAGTCGACATTTAAAACGCCCGTGTCTTTGGGATAAAACGCCGTGATGATATCCGGAGCGACCATGTAAAGACTGGCTTTGGAATAAGTGGTGCCGTAGAATTCGCTGCTGAGGAATTCGGTGTCGTAATCCTCAAAACTGCGGGCCGGCAGCCCATTTTGTCCCCGCCAGGCGTTGTAGGCGTAAAAAGCGCCCAGCGATGTCCAGTGATGGTCCGTCGCGTAAAAAATATAGTCGTCGCTGTGCGCGGCCAGGGCGGGGCTGACGTCGATAAAGTCCGGGATCGCGGCCGCCTGGTCCAGCAACGCCCTCTGATCGATTTCGGGAGCAAAGGCGGGCAGTTTGTGCGCGTAAATCATGGACGCCGTGGGCACAAGCATGACCTGCGTTTCAAGGCCCAGCCCGTCGCGCACCCGCTCTTGAAATGCGCGGATAAAATCGAGGTTCTTGTTAAAGCGCTCCATGTCAATGCTGTCAAACATTTCAACCAGCGTGCCGTCATTTGCGAAGTAAACGCCGTTCGAGGCGTGCTTTTGAAGAAGGAGCTCGCTGCCTGTCTTCATGCCGACCCACTTATCCCGGAAAACGAACTGGTCGGTGATAAAATCGTCAAAGCCGGACGTGAACTTGCCGTCCAGGATGGTTTGAAGTGTCAAAGACGGTATTTGCTGCAAATAACGGTTCTCATTCGCCGAAAAGGTTCTTTTCGGCGCGGCGAGGTTCAAAACGGCGAGCCCGAAAAGCAGGGCGATAAAAATCCCGACGGTTATCTTACTGCTCACTTTATATGAGTCTCCTATGTTTCAGAATCAGAATCGGAAGTAAAGGAAAGGGTTGTAGGTGCTGTCTACAAGATAGGCCACCGAAATCAGGAAAATAAAGACGATGACGACATTGCTCAGGGCTGCGCGGGTAAACGTTTTATCCTGAGCGGCCGCCAGAAACCGCTGTGACAACCTGTGCGGCAAGGGCGTTGAGCCGATGACAAGCAGGATCAGCATGATCATGTTGGATGTGAGGGCGAAGAGGGCCCGGTCGTTGACAAAGGGAACGCCGCTGCCGCCGAAGAGATAAGATGTGTAGCGCAGCCCGGCGCCAAGATCGTCAAAGGCAAAGATGACCCAGCCGATGAGGACGCAGAGCAATGTGTAAATACGCGAAATCACGGCGGGCATTTTTTCAAGATACTTGAGCAGGAATACCTTTTCAAATATCAGAAGGATGCAGTAATAGACGCCCCAGACAGCGAAATTCCAGCTGGCGCCGTGCCAGATGCCGGTGAGGATCCACACAATGGCGATGTTGCGCAGCTGTTTGCCGAGGCCGTGGCGGTTGCCGCCGAGCGGGATATAGACATATTCGCGAAACCATGTGCCCAGTGAAATATGCCAGCGCCGCCAAAATTCCGTGATGCTCTTGGAAATATAAGGATAATCGAAGTTTTCCAGAAATGTGAACCCGAACATTTTGCCCAGGCCGATCGCCATATCCGAGTAGCCGGAGAAATCGAAATAGATCTGGAAAGCAAAGGCGACGATGCCGAGCCACGCGCCGAGCACGCTCATGTCTCCCGGCGCAAGGGCGGAAATCTGTGTCCAGAGCATGCCGATGTTGTTGGCGAGCAGGACCTTTTTGCCAAGCCCCGCGATAAAGCGCCGAATGCCTTCTGAAAACATATCCGGGGTTTCACGGCGCTCATTAAGCTGTTCGGCCACGGTCTGGAAGCGCACGATGGGGCCTGCGATCAGCTGCGGGAAAAGAGCGACATAAGTGCCGAAAGAGATGATGTTTTTCTGCATTTTCGCGTCGCCGCGGTACACATCAATGGTGTAGGACATGGTCTGGAACGTGTAAAACGAAATGCCGATGGGGAGCGGCAGATTCGGCTGGGGGATGGTAAGGCCAAAGGCGCCGTTGATGCTGGCGACGACAAAGTCGCTGTATTTGAATACGCCGAGCAGGGCCAGATTGATAACAACAGAGGAAATAAGCGCCGCTTTGGCCGCTTTATTGCCTCGGTACTTGTCAACAAGCCGGCCGTGAACGTAATCCACAACCGTGGAAAAGAGCATAAGCGAAACATAGATGGGCTCGCCCCAGGCATAGAAAACGAGGCTGAACAAAAAGAGAATCAGGTTTCTCAGTTTCCTCGGGGCGATGAAATAGACAAGGAGCACAAGCGGGAAAAAGATGAAGAGAAAATTTAAACTGCTGAATACCATGCCGCATCTCCATTTTGTCAAGTATGCCCATCCGGCGCGGGACAGGCTGAGAGCTAAAAGCATTATGAAATCAGGCGTATTTATGTAGAGAGGTTATGCCCACAAGCTGAAAAAGTGCGTGCGAACAACGGCTCTGCGGCCGCCACAGAATAATAGCTGGCCCAAGGACGATGTCCCTGGGTCCCGTTTCTTAAAATAGAAACGGCCGTCGGACACGCATGCGCGTCATTTCAGGCTGTTTTCAAAAGCGTGGACACCAATCTGTACCTGCTCCTCGGCGAACGCCTTTGCTGATTCGTCACTGACGTCATCCATATTGTCGTTGTTTTTCCCGAGCATCAGGAACGCGATATAATTGCCCTGCCGCACGACCTTTGCCGCGTTTGTTTTGGGAACGTTCATCGGGTATTGGAGTGTGTCGGCTATTTTGAGATCTCTGGCATTGGTGAGGGCCTTCTCGACGTCGTCCGCTTTGCCGTTTTTGGCTTTGACAAGGACGACACGGTCATTAAACATCGTAATCATGGCCATTTCGCCCCTGACATCGTCATACATGTCGGGTGTCAGGCCAAATTCCGCTTCGAGAAGCTCGGCCGGAATCTCGCCATTGGGCATGTAATCGTCGCCGTAGGCGTTTTTAATCGCGGTGAGAATATCATCCAAAGGGACGTCGGGCGTCTGGGCGGCCCCGCATCCCGTAAACATCATGACAGCAAGCATCAAAACAGCGATGAAGCGTCTCGTTAATTGAATAGTCACTTTTTCACATCCTTAATGCCGCTGTGCGGCAGTGGTCACTGTGACGGAGCACAGCCCTGATACCACGAATCCGTTGGGGAAACAGGCGTGTATAGTGAACGAACTTCAAAACCGTTCCGGTTTTGACGCGTCAGGCAGTCGCCTGACGGCACGCCGGAGGCGTGCGCGTTCACTATGTACAGTGCGAAGGCCGCTTAGCGATCCCATTCGCGCGTGGACACGAATGCTTCAAAAATGGCCCATTTTTGAAGTTCGCTGAGTATAAGGCGAGGTTTACCCGCCGGTCATTGATTTGCCGGTAATGGCAAGCCTTTTGGCCCGATATTAGTAGTATGGCCACATAACGGCGTTCTAACGCGATACGACATAATCGCTGACCTTTGAAAAAAGCTTTCTGTCAACAAGCGCGTCCAGGGCAGTGCCGTTTTCGGCGTATTCCTGGGAGAAAATCTTGCCCTCCTCGCGGATTTTCGCGATAAGCGCCCCCTTATCGTACGGAATAAGCAGCTGCAGCCGCCGCTGGGACGGCTCGAGCAGAGCCGCGATTTTTTCGAGCAGCGAATCGAGGCCCGCGCCTGTTTTGGCCGAGATGACGGCGGTGTTTTTGCCGGGCGCGTCCGGCAATACGGATATACGGTCCGCCTTGTTGAGAACCGTGAGGACCGGCGTGCCGTCCACACCCAGTTCACGCAGCAAATCGTTTGTCACCTGCACCTGATCCGTGTATTCCGGGCTCGAAATGTCACAGACATTGAGGATTAAATCCGCAAATAGAGCCTCTTCGAGCGTTGACTTAAAGGCGTCCACCAGATGGTGGGGCAGGCGGCGCACAAGGCCGACCGTATCAATAAGCATGACTGTGCGTCCGTCCGGCAGAGTGAGCGCGCGCGCAGTGGGGTCGAGCGTGGCGAAGAGCTTGTCCTCAGCCAGTACGCCCGCGTTTGTCAATGTGTTGAGCAGCGTGGATTTACCGACATTCGTATAGCCGACGATCGCCACTGTAACAACGCCGTCTTTCTTTCTCCTGTCGCGCAGGTTGTTTCGGCGGTTCTCAAGCTTGTCCAGCTGTTCCTGAAGGTTTTGGATATGACGGCGAATATGACGGCGGTTCAGTTCCAGCTTTGTTTCGCCTTTACCGCGTCGGGCGCCGCCGCCGCCCCCGCCGCCGCCGCCAAGCCGTGACAGGCTCTCGCCCATGCCCGCAAGGCGCGGCAAAAGGTATTTATGCTGTGCGAGTTCCACTTGAATGCGGCCCTCGCGCGTGTGGGCGCGCTGCGCGAAAATCTCAAGAATCAGCATTGTGCGGTCAATCACAGCGACGCCGCAGGCTTTTTCGAGGTTGCGCAGCTGGGTGGCGGAGAGCTCATGGTCAAATATCACGAGATTAATGTCGCCGGCTTTGATGTGTTCGGCCATCTCTTCCAGTTTACCGGACCCAATGCATGTGGCCTTGTTGTAATCGGCGCGTTTTTGCGTGACCTGCACGGTGGCCTCGATCCTTGCCGTCGCCGCCAGCTCGGCCAGTTCGGCCAGCGAAATATCGATGTCATATTCTCCGGTGTCGACAGCGGCAAGCAAGGCATATTCTTTTTCTTCAATGTTGTCGTAAGGCAATCAATCACCATCTATCTTTTTAACTGTCTGTTTTTGACGATTGTGACCGGCGGGACAGAAGCGTCGACCCGCTGGGTAATTTCTGTATTTCCTGTTGGTTTGCGCTGAGTATCATTGGGTTTCACGATATAGGACAAATCCCGCACAGCCATACGGCCATGCGGGAATCACAGCGCGTTAAACACAGGGTGAAACCGCTTTACAGAACCGTTACGCGGATCACGCCGTCAATATTTTTTAGTTTTTGCAGGATATCGTCGGATATACCCGTGTCGAGATCAATGAGGGTATAGGCGAGGTCCCCGCGCGATTTATTGGTCAGGTTGTCGATATTGGAGCCCACCGTGCCGCTGATCTGGGCCAGCATGCCGGGGGTGTTTTTATGCATAAGCGTGACACGGCATAACCCGCTGCGCTCCGCGTGAACGGTGGGCATATTGACGGAATTGGCGATGTTCCCGTTTTCAAGGAAATCGCGCAGTTCATCCGCGGCCATTTCGGCGCAGTTATCCTCAGATTCAGGCGTGCTGGCGGCGAGATGAGGCAAAACAATAATGCCATAGTTGCCGAGGATGTCATCGGTGGCAAAATCAGTTATATAGCAGTAAACCTGCTTCTCTTCAACAGCCGCGATCATGTCGGCGTTGTCGACCAGTTCCCCGCGGGAGAAATTGAGGATGCGCACGCCGTGCTTCATCATGGCGATGGACTGCGAATTCACCATCCCCTTGGTTTCGGGCGTCAGCGGGACATGAAATGTGATGAAATCGCAATTTTCATAGATCTCCTTGTAAGATGACGCGTGGATGATCGAGCGGGAAAGCTTCAGGGCGTTTTCCACGGAGAGGTAGGGATCGTAGCCGTAAACGTCCATGCCGAAGTGCCGGGCGGTGTTGCACACCATGACGCCGATGGCGCCGAGCCCGATCACGCCGAGCTTTTTACCTTTGAGCTCGGGGCCCGCGAACTTGGATTTTCCCTTTTCAACAAGCTTGGGAACCTCGTCGCCCTGCCCCTTAAGCTCCTGAACCCAGCGCAT
>JAITVU010000042.1 GCA_031285645.1 Oscillospiraceae bacterium
TCAACACAATCTACCGGCACTGAACTCTCATCGTCAGCTGGGTATCAACAACTCAGCGACAAGCAAAAACCTCGAGAAGCTCTCATCCGGCTTTAAGATCAACCGCGCCGGTGACGACGCGGCGGGCCTCGCGATTTCAGAGAAAATGCGCGGCCAGATCCGGGGCCTCGGCATGGCTGAGCAGAACGCCAGCAACGGCGTCAGCCTGATCCAGACGGCAGAGGGCGGCCTCAACGAGACACACGCGATCCTGCAGCGTATGCGTGAACTCTCTGTACAGAGCGCGAACGGTACATACCAGGACGAAGACAGGCTGCAGATCGACAAAGAGATGCAGGCGCTCAAGTCTGAGATTGATCGCATCGCGACTTCCACACACTACAATGGCATCAAGGTGTTGGATGGTACGACGGGAGGAAAATATACACGTAATACAGCTACGGGAGCTTTGGATGTTACCAATACAATTAGAAGCGCTACGAATGGTTTTGGTACAGGATTCGATATTGAAATTAAATCCGGCAGTGCATACACGGGAGAAGGACCAGGTACAGTTTCAGTAGTCAAGCGTGCAGACAATGAATATGTTGTGAGTGTTCAAGTTGGAGATAAGAGCTATACAGGGGTTACAGATACCGCTAATAGTATTATTCTGACTGACGGAACGCTCACACTTAAGAGAAATGGTGATGGCGCAGGATTTGATGCCAATGATATTCTTTCAAATGTTAAGATTGCTGTTGATGCAGCAGGAGATTCGTTCACTGTGAGCGGTTTTGTTATGGGGGCACAAGGGGCCGCAACAAAAGTTAGTGGTACTGGTGCAGCTGCAGCGATGACATCAGATTCAATGTATGCAAACGCGAAAAGTAAATTAATGTTCCAGATTGGTGCTAATGGCCATGCTGATCAGCGCGTAGGTACACATGTTGATAACATGTCTTCTGGTATGATTGGTAGTTTTTCAAACACACTTAAGACCAACGCCTCCGGCACAATCAACGGCATGAACATCAAGACGCAGGAAGGCGGCCGTGACGCGATTGACGTCATCGACAAAGCCATCGTTCAGGTCGCCGGCCAGCGCGCCGAACTCGGCGCCCTCCAGAACCGCCTTGAGCACACACTGAACAACCTCGGTGTCACAAAAGAAAACCTGACAGCGGCTGAATCCAGCATCCGCGACGTCGACATGGCGAAAGAGATGATGGAATTCCAGAAGAACAACATCCTTGTTCAGGCTTCTCAGGCGATGCTCGCGCAGGCGAATTCACTGCCTCAGGGCGTTCTGCAGCTGCTCCGCTAAGTAAAAAGCTATATCTTTTGCATTATAGTGTATTATAGTAGTGCTGTAACAGGCGGGCCTATGGTCCGCCTGTTACGTAACAAAGGCGATTTTTGAGGCAAGGCGGCTTTACCGCAGCAAACCGTTTTGCCATTACATTGCATGCTGTGGAGAATAGGACTCCCATGGATGATTATGCCCGGGGGTGCGTGATATATTATCTGGACGGCAGCGTTTTTTCCGCGGGCCGTATCCGCAAAAAAATTGACAAAATTGACGAGCAGATACATAATACCCGCGAAGATATCATGCTCCTCAAGACAACGCAGGATGCGCTGAGAAAAGTTGAGGTTCTGCTTAAGAAAATGCGGTTTTTAGCCCAAATGGCCGCGGATAAGGGCAGGACGACCGACCGGAATATGCTTGATCGCGAGTTCCAGCGGTTAAAAAAAGAAATAGACGCCGTTATTGTGTCGGCCGGCTACAAGGGAGCCAATCTTCTGGATGGCAGCTTTGGCGATATAAACGGCATTATCACCGCTTTAAGCGATGCGATTCCATAAGCGTTCCACGCGTTTTAACCCCTCCGGATGAATGAGTCCGGAGGGCGTTTTTTATCGTGCCGATGTTGATATTTAAATACAGATAGGGTATTATAGTGCGACTATAAATGAACAAGGCCGACGGGAATGGGTGAACATCAACAGTTCATTTTCAGCATCGTTATCCCGGGGGCATGACCTTGACAAAAATAGCCGCTTGTGGTAATATTATCACTGCCGCATGTTCCGGGCCAAAGTGCGCAAAAATGCTTGGAGTAATAGTTTTTGACCGATCTTTTCCGGCATGGCGACGCCTGGTTGAACAGCGAGACTTATTGAAAGAGGTTCCATATGTACGCAATTATTGAGACCGGCGGCAAGCAGTACAGGGTGCAGGAAGGCGATATCCTTTTTGTGGAGAAGCTTGACGCAAAAGAAGATGAAAACATAACATTTGATAAAGTGTTGGCGCTGGGCGGCGATAAGGGCGCCCAGGTCGGATCCCCCACAGTCAGTGGCGCCAAGGTAACGGCCAAAGTGCTTAAAAACGGCAAAGCTAAGAAGATTACGGTCTTCACATACCGCCCCAAAAAAGGGTCAAAGCGTAAATTGGGCCACAGGCAGCCTTATACCAAGGTTCAAATCGCGGCCATTACCGCTTGATTATTAATGAAATAAAGGGATTTAATTCTTCGTCCATCGGGACGGTATCATGATATCCTTTCCGGCCCGCGGGCCGGTATCATCAGCTCGATACCAAATGCCGGCAAAATTGGCTTTGCGGCGGGGAGTTTTATTTTGATCAGGGCTGTGTTTCATAAGGCGCGAGGGCGCTATACAGGCGCAGCGGTTTCAGGGCATGCGTGTTATGACGATGCGGGCCGGGATATCGTATGTGCCGCTGTAACATCGGCCGTGCAGCTCACCTGCAACGGTGTAACCGAAGTGTTGAAATGCGGGGCCGACGTAGAAGCCACCGCTGATACGGTGCGCATAACACTGCCGCCAAAGGCGGATGACAGTGCGTCTCGCTTCATCGAAGCGCTTCATGTGCATCTGGATATATTGGCGCATGATTACGCGGATTTTATTGAGGTATCCGTGCATAAAAACGGATAGCGGACTGACGATTATAAGGGGCGGGGATGTATTTTCCTGCATATGAGAGAAAGGGAGATTTTTTATGCTGAAGCTGAGCATGCAGTTCTTTGCACATAAAAAGGGAATGGGTTCCACCAAAAACGGACGGGACTCCGAGTCCAAACGCCTTGGCGCAAAACGCGCGGACGGCCAGTTTGTTCTGGCAGGCAATATTCTTGTCCGCCAGAGGGGAACAAAAATTCACCCGGGTACCAATGTCGGGAAGGGTTCGGACGATACCCTTTTCGCGCTTGTTGACGGTAAAGTCCGCTTTGAGCGCCTTGGACGTGACCGCAAAAAGGTGTCTGTTTACGCCGAGCAGTAATGTTGGCACGCTCTTGTGAATGACATACAGGCTGTTGCCATATACAGGGCACGGAGGGTTATACGCTTAGGGCGCATAATACCGCTGTTCTTTGTATATTGCGGCGGCTTTTTTCTTGCTTGGAGGCGAATGGTCCGGTACGGTGTGCGTTGAACATGAAACACTCAAAAACGGACTGATATGGCATCGGGAGATTGAATATATTTATGCGGGGTCAAGCCCTGGAAAGTGTTTGGTGGCTATGTTTGTAGATTTGGCAAAAATAAAGATAAAGGCCGGTGACGGCGGGGCCGGAGCCGTATCTTTTCACCGTGAAAAGTATGTCGCGGCCGGGGGGCCCGACGGGGGCGACGGGGGCGATGGCGGCGATGTCATTTTTGTCGCGGACCGCAATCTCTCCACCCTCGCCGATTTCCGCTATAAAAGAAAATACGCAGCCGCCAACGGTGAGCCGGGCCGCGGCAATAAATGCTATGGGAAGGGCGCGCCGGACCTTGTCATCAAGGTGCCGCAGGGGACGCTTATTAAGGAAGAAGAGACGGGGCGTATCCTGGCCGACGTGTCGGGTGATACGCCTGTCGTGGTGGCCAAAGGCGGGCGCGGCGGATGGGGCAACGCGCACTTCGCGACGCCGACGCGCCAGATTCCGCGCTTTGCAAAGCCCGGCCTTCCGGGAGAGAGCTATGATGTAACCCTCGAGCTTAAGCTCCTTGCCGACGTGGGCCTCGTGGGGTTCCCCAATGTCGGCAAATCGACGCTGATCAATGCGGTGAGCGAGGCGAAATCGAAGATCGCGAACTATCATTTCACCACGCTGTCCCCTGTTTTGGGCGTCGTGCGTGTGAATGAGGAGAAATCGTTTGTCATGGCCGATATTCCCGGCCTGATTGAAGGCGCGAGCGAGGGCGTCGGGTTGGGACATGAGTTCCTGCGCCATGTGGACCGATGCCGCCTTCTCGTGCATATCGTGGATGTGTCCGGTATCGAGGGGCGCGATCCCGGTGAGGATTTTGAGAAGATCAACGAGGAGCTGGCGCGTTTTAACGCCGATTTGGCCACGCGACCTCAGATTGTGGCCGCCAATAAATGCGATATGGCCGATGAGGCGCATATAGAGGCTTTCCGCCATTATGTCGAGACGCGCGGTTATGCTTTTTTCCCTGTTTCGGCGGCGACGAAGCAGGGTGTGCAGCCGCTTCTGTACGCGGTTTCGGCCCTGTTGGACACATTGCCGCCCATAAAAGAATACGCGCGTGAAGAACTGACGCCGGAACAGGCGCAGCAGCGTGCCGGCCGGCAGACGTTTACAATCGACGTTGTGGACGGCGTTTACATGGTTGAGGCGGACTGGCTGGGCGCGTCTCTGGGCGGCGTCAATATGGAGGACTATGAAAGCCTTCAGTATTTTCAACGGGTGCTGCGCAGTTCCGGCATTATAGATAAGCTGGAAGAGATGGGGATCGGCGAGGGGGACACAGTCAATATCCTGGGTTATGAATTTGATTATATGCCGTGATTATTTCGGTGTCATGAGATTAAAGCAAAGGGGCGCTATCAACGAAGGACATCAATTTATATAAAGGGGATCCGCGCCAGCTCAGTCCCGTGACGCTGGCGTTTATCGGGGACGGCGTTTACGAACTGCTTGTGCGGGAGAGGCTGCTTGGATCGGGCTCTATGCCCGCGAACAAGTTGCATGCTTTGTCTGTCAGGCGGGTATGCGCGTCGGCGCAGGCAAAGGCGTATACGGGCCTTGAGGAGGTATTAACCGGGGAGGAAGCGGACATACTAAGGCGTGGACGAAATGCCAATACAACCAAGGTTCCCAAAAGCTGCACGCCGGATGAATACAGGAAAGCGACGGCGCTGGAAGCCCTTTTCGGCTATTTATACCTGTGCGGGCGCGTCGAGCGGATCACCGAACTGTATGGCATGATATCGGATCAGGCGGATTAGCGCGAGCTTACCCGCCATACAGGGAGGCGCTATGAGCCGCGTTGACAATACAGCTGTTAAATCCCGATCCCTTTTTGGCGATGTGGTCACCGATATTGTGGGGTGCTTTGTTTTTTCTGTCGGCGTACAGTGCTTCAGCGCGCCCAACAATATCGCCCCGGGCGGCGTGTCGGGTATTGCCATCCTGATCAATTATATGTTCGGGCTGCCCATTTCTTTTTTGTCGCTGGCGCTGAACATCCCGTTGCTTGTGATGGCCTGGTTTTTTTTGGGGCATGTTTTCACACTGCGTACGCTTAAAACCGTTATTATTCTCACGGCGACGCTCTGGATATGCGAGCAGTTCCTGCCCGTTTTCAGGGGCGAGATGATCTTGGCCGCGCTGTGCAGCGGCGTGCTCGAGGGTATTGGGCTCGGCCTTGTTTTCGCGCGGGGGTCAACGACAGGCGGGACCGATGTGGCGTCCAGGCTTATCCAGATCAAGCTGCCCAATGTTTCGGTCGGTCGGCTGATGCTGATGGTCGACGGCCTTGTCTTGCTGAGTTCGGCGATCGTATATGGGCATATTGAAAACCCGCTTTACGGCTTAATCGCGATCTTCACCTCAACGCGCATTATTGACAGTATTTTATACGGCCTTGACACGGGTAAGGTTATGATGGTTGTGACAAAAGCGCACGCGGACATATCCAGGGCGATCAATGAGGAGCTCGGGCGCGGCTGCACCATACTGCCCGCGAAGGGATCATATACGGGTGAAGACCGCAGTGTTTTGTTCTGCGCCGTTCGAAAAACACAGTTTCACGCGATCAAGCAGCTTATCTACAGGATAGATGCGGGCGCGTTTGTTGTGGCGCTTGAGGCCAATGAAGTCATTGGCGAGGGTTTCAAGCCGCCGAAAGAACAGAAATAGGAGCGCGGTTCAAAACCGCGCCCCTGTTTTTCAATCCGGATTTTTGCTCATACCAATATCCAATTAAAAAGCAGATAAAAGCGAGCGATGCGTTTTAGGTAAAACGCGTTCTGATCGACGTTTTTATCGCTCTTTTTAACGGATTTTGGTATTATTTGTAGTCCTGCATGTCGTTTTTATTCTGGGCGTTGCCGCCCTTTTTGTTGTTCGCCTTGTTGTTTTGCGTGTTGGTGTTATTGGTGTTGTTTGCCTGATTAGCGGTGTTATTTGTCTGGTTATTCATGTTGCTGCCACCATTGTTATTTTTGTTCTTAGCCATCCATTTCACCTCTTTTCATGGTATCTTTATTATTTTCCATCCGGAATTGATATATACACATGGAGCGCGAAAACGCATAAAGATTTTGACATTCACAGTTGTCGGGGGCGGCATATTGTAACAATATCACTGAACTCTAATTTATACTAATATAGTATAAATTAATCATTTGTTCATAAAGATACGCAATTTTTATGTTATAATGAATCCAAACATCAGCATACTAAGGAAAGAATCATTTTCTGAAAGGATGTGACTATTGTGGTAAAGTATATTTGCACAGTCTGTGGGTATGTTCATGAGGGGGACAGCGCACCTGAATTTTGTCCGCAGTGTAAGGCGCCGCAGAATAAATTTAAATTGATGGATCAGGAAAGCGGCATGGCTTGGGCGGACGAACACCGCATCGGCGTGGCCGAGGGCGTTGACCCTGAGATCCTCGAAGGATTGCGCCAGAATTTTATGGGCGAGTGTACGGAAGTGGGGATGTATCTGGCTATGAGCCGTCAGGCGGACCGTGAAGGTTTCCCGGAAATTGCCGAGGCCTACAAACGCATCGCTTTTGAGGAAGCCGAGCATGCGGCCAAGTTCGCCGAACTTCTGGGCGATGTTGTGGCGGCCGATACGAAGAAAAACCTTGAGTTGCGCGTGGAAGCCGAGTACGGCGCCTGCGAGGGCAAAAAGAAAATCGCCACGAAGGCCAAACAGCTCAATCTCGATGCCATACATGACACCGTGCATGAAATGTGCAAGGACGAGGCCAGGCATGGATGTGCCTTTAAGGGCCTTTTGGATCGGTATTTCAAGTAAATCGCCCCTTTCCCTTTGCTTTGAACCGATTTCCATGATAAGAAATAACAAAAGCAGGCCGGACCTTATTGGGTCCGGCCTGCTTCATATCAGCGGCATAGTTGACACTGCCTGCGGCGGGCAAAGAGATCGTCATTGCGGTTTGAAATGATCGTTGTTTTAAACCGCAATGACCCAATAGGAATTCGCTATATTTAGCCAATTTCCCGCCTGATATGGCCTTTCTATTTTAAAGCTTGTAATCCTTTGTGTTGCCCGGCAATGTATTATGTACCGAAGCTGTTCGTCGCGTCAAAAACCCGGGCCGCGGCGACGTCTTTTTTCTTTGAGGTGGCGCGGCGCTTGTTGAGCTCGACCAGGAAAAGTTCTTCATCAAAGGGTATATCAACCGTGGCGTCGAGCCAGCTGGATAAATGGATCGCGTTTGAAAGCATAAGGCCGTTGATGCCCTCCTGGCCGTCGGCGATAAGCGGCGTCCCGCGCAGAATATTGCCGGCAAAGGCGTTGAGGACGCCCACATGCTGCGGGTTTTCACCGTCCAACTCAACGTCGGTGATTTCAACGGGTTGCTTGTCAAAGCCGCCTGCGGCCGTGAGGCAGAAGTCACGCTCATTCTGTTCAAGTTTGTGCATTGTCACCTTGCCGCCCTCACAGATGAGCTTGCCCATTTCAAGGGTGATTTCAAGCCGGTTTGTTCCGGGCAGGTCGCCCGTTGTGGTGATGAAGACGCCTGTCGCGCCGTTTTCAAACTCGAGGTAGGCGGTAACATCGTCCTCTACCTCGATGTCATGCCATTTGCCGTTGTGGCAAAAACTCCTCACGCGCGTCGGCAGGCCGCATATCCACTGGAGCAGGTCGAGATTATGCGGACACTGGTTGAGCAGGACGCCGCCGCCCTCGCCGTCCCAGGTGGCGCGCCAGCTGCCGGAATCGTAGTAAGCCCTGGTGCGGTACCAATCCGTTATAATCCAGTTGACGCGCTTTATGGCGCCCATGTCGCCGCTCGATATGATCTCCTTCATCTTTCTGTAAACGCAGTCAGTGCGCTGGTTAAACATCATGCCGAATGTTTTGCCGCTCTTTTTGGCGGCGGCGTTCATCTCGCGCACCTGAAGCGTGTAAACGCCGGCCGGTTTTTCACACAGGACATGCAGCCCCTTTTCAAAAGCCCGTATGGCCAGTTCCGTATGCTGATAGTGCGGTACGGCGATAAGGATGCTGTCGCAGACGCCGCTTGTGATCATCGCGTCGCCTTCCTCGAACAGAGGAATTCCGGGGAAGTTTTTCTGAGCGAATTCCCGGCGTTCCGGGCTCCTGTCCGCGATGGCCGACAGTGTGATGTCGGGCGTTTTGCCGGCGAGGATATTTTGGACATGGTTGGTTCCCATATTGCCGATCCCGATAATACCGAGCTTGATTTTGGACATGTAATCTCCCTTTCGTGATAAAATTGACCTGCCGTATGCGGAGGGATTTTAATGACACGGCGGGTCTGATTCCCCGCGGCTTGCCGCGCCACATCTGAATCCCCGCCGCCCCGCAGGGCGGTATCCTTCGGATACACCGTCTGCTTGCAGCGGTGAGTGTCATTTATTCTTTACTCCGGCTGCCATAAATCAACAGATTTTGAAATGACGATAAGTCTATTATACATGAATTAACACAAAAGGAAATGCCCGATCCGGCCCGTCGGCGAAAAAAAGGTGAAAGATCGTGAACGGACTTTAAAACCTTCCGGTTTTGAAGCGTCAGGCAGTGTCTGGCGGCACGCCGGAGGCGTGCGCGCTCACTCTGTACGGTGGAAAGGCCGCTGAGTATAAAATGCCGATTATTTATGGTGAAAATTAAGAATAGCAGCAATGTTATTTTATTGCTTTCGGCGGGGCCAGAGGGAATTTGGCTTTTTATGCTTACCGATATAAAACCCTCGAAACACGAGTGTTTCGGGGGTTCATAAACCGCACTATCAGCTGACGAGATAACTGATTTCTTCAAGTGTCATTTCGCTGTGCAAGGCCTTGTTGATGGCCAGCGCGAGCGTTTTGCACGCGTGGCCGATCAAAACGTCAATTTCGCGCGGCGTAATCATCATTGTGTCCGGATTGCCGTTGAGCGGCGCGCCGGTGTCCTGTCCTTTGCCGCTCATGATATCGTTGGCAAAGGTTGTGGCGTCCACGACGGTAGGGATGCCGATCGACACGACCGGAATGCCCAATGTCTCGGTGCTCAGCTCTTTTCGGCTGTTTTGGACGCCTGATCCGGGGGAGATACCGGAGTCGGCGATTTGAATTGTGTTGCCGAGCCGGGATGTGTCCCTGGCCGCCAGCGCGTCTATAACAATAACGACCGAAGGCTTAATATCGTTGACGATCGACTTGATGATTTCCGAGGTTTCGATGCCCGTCTGCCCCAATACGCCCGGCGCGATGGCGGCCGTCGGCCTTAAATCGCCGAGTCCGGCCTGTTTGGCCGCTTCGGCGTTAAAATGGCGCGTGGCCAGAACCTGGTGTACGGTCCTGGGGCCGATGGCGTCCGGCGTTATATCGTTGTTGCCGAGACCCACGACAAGCGCAAGCCCGTCCTTCGGCAGAAAAGAGGAGATCTCATCCGCAATTTTGATGATCTCTTCCTCATCCACATCAACAGCGCTGTGAAACGGCGGCGTAATAACGGTGACATACTTTCCCTGGGGCTTTCCGATCAGTTGGGCGGCTTCCTGATCAGTCACTTCAACAGTATTAATCTTAAGGTTGCCAAAGCTGCGCTCATCCTGTGTGATACCATTGGGCAGATTGCCGCTGTGCGGCTGCGCGCCCTCCATGGCAAGATCTGTACGGAACGGCATAGTTTCCATCCTTCCCTTTGCTCTTGATACCAAAAACCGATTAAGACGCAGACTGTAACAGGATTTTTGCTTAAATGAGCCTTGAGTTGCTTCATCTGCGCCTGGTGCCGGTATGGTTTATGTTTTATTGCGTGTCAGATCAGATTTGAAGCGGCGCGTGAAACGCGCCGACACGCTCACAGCGTATTGGCGATGCAATCAATTAAGGCTCGTACGCGGCCCTGCGGCAATTGCCCCGGCTTAAATGCTGATGCATTGTAAAGTTAACTGATTATATAGTCATATAGGTTTAAAACTGATACAGTTTTAAACCACAGCGGGATTTGCCCGCTGTCACGCTTAGGTGGATATGACTATATTGGCTGCTTCGCGTCGCGCGTCATTTTAAAACTGCGTCACATTTTAAACCTATACAGCTATAGTATCCGCACATTTTTTCTGTTCTTGCACGATACAGGCATATTTTAAAAAAGTATTGCAATTAAACACAAAAAATGGTATGATTACTTCTAGTCTGTGAAAGTTTGCGCTGTATTATGTGTGCATGAATGAGACATATATAAGATGCGTAAAATACTGGTATTGTTGTTTTATGAGGAGGTGAAAGAATGCCGAACATTAAATCCGCCAAAAAAAGGGTCAAGGTTATAGCGGCCAAAAGCGCCCGCAACAAGGCAACGCGCTCCGAATTGAGGACGTCGATTAAGAAAGCCGAACTCGCATTGGCCGGCGACGGCGCTGATAAAACCCAGTTGGTTCGCCAGGCAATGAAAAAAATAGATTGTGCCGTTACCAAAGGGATTTTGCACAAAAACTGTGCCGCCAGAAAAAAATCCGGTCTTGCCGTGAAGCTCAACCATGCCGGTTAAGCTTTAATATGGTAACTGTATAGACGCGCTTTTCACAGGCCTGTTTTCCCTTTTTTGGGAGCGGGTCTGCTTCTTTTTCGGTATGCGCCGACAGATCAAAAAATTATATTGGATGTTAGCAGTAGAAAAAGCCACACGTCAAAAAATCAAATGCCTTGCCGGGTAAAGGGGATGGGTCCATGACCATAAAGATTCCGAAATTGACCAAAAACAAAGCGGCGCAAAATGCGCAGGGCGAGAAAAAAAGCCGGCGCCGCGACCTCAGCGTGGCGATCGCGTTTGTTTCCGCCATATCCATTCTGCTTTTAGTCGCGGGCTATGTGATCAGCCGTCTGGCAAGTGACCGCGCGAACAGGGAAAAGTGGAAAGATTACAACGATTGCGGCTGGGCCTGATAGCAGGCGCGGTATAGTTCAAACGGCCGCACTACAAAGAACGTACAAGCCTGTCGCAAGCTACAGGGCGACTTTTAATGAAACGATGGGCTTTATTCCCGCCCTTTTCGCTTCCGCTTGCGGCGGAGAGTTTTGTTTTGATGTGCTGAAAGGCCCGTATCCCGAGTCATCGGGATACGGGCCTTTTTTTATGATACACGGTTTTTAGCCCGCTTTTTTATGATAATCATGAACAGAATCACAAGCGTGCTGACGACGGTAACGGACAGCACAAGGGTACCGTAGATCATGTATGTGGATTTCATCCCGATCCGGTCCGCTATGTAGCCGCCCAGAATATTGCCTAAGATGCTGCCGACGCCGCCCTGGAAAAATACAAGCAGGCTTTGTCCTGTGGACTTGAGGTCGTCCTCCATCTGATTGTTGATAAAGGTGACGCAACTGTAGTAGACGGCCATATAGCTCATACCATGAAATATCTGGGCGATGAGGACTGAGGGAAGGTTATCGGCGCCGGCCATTAAAAAAGTGCGCAGGGCGGTGACGAAACCGCTGAAAAGCAGAACGGGGGCCGCGCCGACGCGCGCCAAGATTCTGTCGAGGATTAAAAGGACGGGTATTTCGCTCATGGAGCCCACAATCATCGTCATGCCGATTTCCTTGCTGCCGTATCCCATTTCACGCAGAAAAACGCCGATAAACCCGCCGCAGCAGCTCAATGCAATCTGTGTGACACAGGCCATAAACAGAATAAAGATCAACGTTTTATTTTTAAAGACGCGTTTAAAATCAATCTTGACCTTTTCCCTGTTTTTTACTTCGGTTTTTGGCATTTTGAAAATAAGGATCAGTAAAATAGCCAGGAAAAACGAGGCCATCAGAAAAGCGAAATTGCCGTCGAGCGCCACAATACGGCCGGAGAAAAACGAGAAGACGCAAAACCCCACCGTGCCGCCCATACGCACAAAAGAGAATTTAAAATCCGTTTTTTCAAGATGGGATACGGTAATAGCGTCGCTGAGCGGAATGAGGGCGGTGTAAAACGCGAGGAAAAGAAGGGCGACAAAAAAAAGTGTCCAGAAGGATTTGAAAAACAAAAAAAGCAAAACAGTAACCATGGACCCGGCGGTGGCAATTTTAAGGACGCCGGTCCGGTTGCCGGATTTGTCACTGAGCATGGACCAGATAGGGACGATAAAAAGAGAACACAGCGGGCCGAGCGATATGAGAATACCGATCCTGAATGTATTGATACCCAGTGAAGCATAGTGTGCCGACAGGAAGGGATTGTACGCCGCGCTGGATAAATAGAATACCGTATTGAAGCATAAAAACAGCATAATAGTACGGCCATCCGGCCCAAAGTTTGGCCAACGCAGGCGAAATCTCAATCAAAACTCCCCCAACACCGCAACAGGGCTGCGGCGCAAAATATGGTTATACTAATATCCCATTAAAAAGCAGATAAAATGGCGCGATGCGTTTTGGAAAATAGGCGTTTTGCGCGATAATTTTATCGCTCTTTTTAACGGATATTAGTATTATTCACGCTTGGGCATGCACAGCCGGACAACAGTCCGGCACAAATTAACCAGTGGATCTTGTTGCTTTTGAGATTCTACAGGGCGGTGCTGACTGAAAATTGAGAGAGGCGACCGCTATTAGTATATAGTGCGCCAAGATAAAATTCAATGGTTTGCGAACAAAGACGCGATAAAATTTTATGCATAATTTTTCCGGCAAAGTATCAAACACCCTG
>JAITVU010000089.1 GCA_031285645.1 Oscillospiraceae bacterium
CGCAGCCCGCATCCGCGCTATGCGCGGGAATCCATTATGAACGACGTTTCGGCCGCCTGTATAGGCGGCTAGTGGCGTATGCCACATGTTTACAACAGTCGGCATGACTGTTTTAAACCGAAACTGGTATAATCAAACAAACCGCATAGCTTGGTTTCCTGTGTAATCATTATGTATTATTGCTATGCTAAAGAGGGGGCGCCTCGTAATCGAAAACGGTTTCAATAACGCGCCCCGCGCAGTCGGGGGAATAAACCCACCTTGAAAGATGGCCGCTCTCTATGTAGTATACGGGGTCAGGCGGTATATAAGCGGCGTCGAACGAATCGACGACAATAAGTTTGATTTTCATCTTGTCGGGAATGAGGCTTTTTATGTAGACGCTCGCGTGCTGGCCGGTGCAGACGCCGTCCCTGGACTCGGCAAGGCCCGCCAGATTCGGGGTCAATTCCACGAAGATGCCGTAATTTTCCACTGAGCGCACGATACCGGCGACTGTCTCACCCGGTTCGAAGACGGCGGCGTTTTCCTCCCATGTGCCGAGGAGTTCTTTATGAGAGAGAGTCACGCGCCCTGTTTCATCAATGGATTTCACAATGGCTTTGATATTCTGTCCGCTGCGGAATCGATCTCTCGGATGTGAAATCCTGGAAATGGAGATGGCGTCAATGGGAATAAGCGATGTGATGCCGCAGCCGATATCGACAAAGCATCCGAACGACTCCATATGGGTGACTTTCGCGTCGATGATGTCACCTGGCGTAAGCTGAGAAACGTATTCCTCACTACACATTTTCTGGACTTTTTTGCGTGAGAGAAGCGCGACCGTCGCGCCGTCGCTGCCGGTTGTAAAGCCGGTGACAACAAAGCTGACCGGCTTATTAACCCTGGATATGATGGCAATATCGCGGACTGACCCGTCGTCGATACCCACAACCGTTTCAGTGCGCGGAATGATGCCGCGGCAGCAGCCGAGCTCGATGATGAGATTGTGCGCGGCGTCGCATACAAGCGTGCGCCCCTCCAGTATTTTTTCCTGCGCCATGGCTTCCTGCAGGGAGGGAATATTTCGTTGCGCAAGTTTATTTTGAATGGAATCAATCAACAAGCCTTCCGGTTTATACGAATTCGCCATATAATGATCATCCTTTCCATTTTGCGAAAGCTGTCCGCCATGCTGTTACCATTTATATTCAGCATGCGGCGCAATCATGACAAAATCGAAAGGCGTAATACGGCAAGGCGTTTTTTCAAACATGCGGTATATACAGGGTGCGATTCTTTAAAGCGTTCGCGCGGATAACAAAACCGGATGAGCATAAATATACGGCGGCCCCCAAATGGGCCGCCGTAACGCTTGATGAAGGTTAAAGTATTTATACCAATATCCGTTAAAAAAGAGCGATAAAAACGTCGCTCAGAACGTGTTTTACCTAAAACGCATCGCTCGTTTTTATCTGCTTTTATTGGTATTATGAGGGTTTGATTGATATCAGGCACAGGATGAAAACGCATTTAAGACGCGACGATCCTGTAGGCGTGCAGGTTGACCAGTTTTGACACAATCATATCCTTTACATTGTCATCGCATGTAATCTTGACACTGACGGGGTGGGAAGGCTGTACGCCCGCGCCGCCGCCAAGGCCGCTGCCGCTTGTGGCGTTGCTGAAAAGCCCCCAGCCGGATATGAAGTTATAATCCTGATTGGTATGGTTGCTGAAATCCTGCCCATACTCGCTTAAATACTCAAAACTGTGGATCCCTTTAACGCTGTTGCGCAGTCTGCCCATGGCAAGGTCGGCGATATCCTGCTGGTCAAATGTGCAAAATACTGTGGTACTCACTATATCACCTCATTAATAGCTATTTGGGTTTATTTTTTCCTGTAAAGGTGAAATAAAACAGGGAAATATTTCCGGTTGATTCTGACTGGGCTATAAAGTGATTTAAATGGGCGTGTTTTTTAATGAAACGAAGGGGTGTAATTCCCCGCCCCTTGGGGCGGTTCCTTATCCCCTTCGCCCCGTAGGGCGGTATCGTACTTTTGATACCCCGCCGCTTGCGGCGGGGAGTTTTATTTTATTCATAAGAAACACGATGTTTCTTATGCCGTTGAATAATTAGAAAGCCCGATAACAAAAAAGAATTGATAATGTACGGCGGCATCTGTTATAATATTCAGATAGAATGAATACAGTGAGCCGAATATATTCGGCGGGATAAAGGAATGAGGGCTATGGATGTTCGCGTAGGGGATATCCTCACAATGAAAAAACAGCATCCCTGCGGCTCAAAAGAATTCCTTGTGCTGCGTTCGGGCATGGATTTCCGCATCAGGTGCAAGGGATGCGGCCGCGAGGTGATGGTGCCGCGCGCAAAATGCGAAAAAAATATCAAGTCGATCACACATCAAGAAGAATGAGACGGTGCTGACAATGTTCGAAAAGCTTAAAAGCGTGGAAGAACGCTTAGAGGCCATCAATGAACAGTTGATGGACCCCAATATTGCGAGTGACAACCAGAGATACGCGTCTTTGATGAGGGAACTGAAAAGCCTGACGCCCATTGTTGAGAAGTTCCGCGAGTATACAAAGGCTAAAGACGCGATGGACGAGGC
>JAITVU010000103.1 GCA_031285645.1 Oscillospiraceae bacterium
AAGGCATCCCTATTTATGAGAGGAGGCATAAGACTGGAAAAAGGGAAAAAGAGAGGTCCTAAAACCGACAACCCCAAACCATATAGAATTGCCGTAAAACTTGATCAAGAGGCAAAAAACATATTGGATGCTTACTGTGAGCAGGAGGAGGTCTCCGCAATGGAGGCGGCTCGAAGAGGGATCAAACGGTTGAAACCGGACCTCAAAAAATGAAGGAAGCGGCGCATCCCACTTAAAAGACAACGCCACTTCCCAACACCGACACATGCCAAAAGGCTAGTGCAGCGTAAATAGTATAACATGCGTCGCAAACCTTTTCAAGCAATGTCGGGACAACATTGTGAAAGGATGGATATAATGACAAGCATATTAGAGGAATTCGCATACGGAAACATATCGCCTGAAGTCCGGGTTTTCAAAAAAGACTCTAAATACGGAAGGACTGTCGAGCTGATAGCGAGCCTTGAGCAAAAACTGCTGGACCGACTCGGTGCAGATGATAAAGATTTATTCAAAAAATTTCTTGACGCACAGGGCGAAGCCGATCAGCTTATCGCGGTTAAAAACCTCTCTTATGGCTATAAACTGGGACTGATCATGACGGCGGAAGCCTTTATCGGCATGGATGATCTGTATACCGGCGGTGAAGAACTGTAACGCTAAAACACCGATATGTTTTAGCGTTTCTGTTACCCCTTAAAATTGGTTTTTGAATATGCCTGTTTATACTCGCCCGCTTTGATGATCTCCCAATCGGGTTCAATACCCAATCCGGGCTTGTCGGTCAGTTCAAAATAGCCGTCTTTCCACACGGCGCACTCTTTAAGGATGGAATCGTTGAGGTCGAGCGCTTCGACAAGCATCTCCTGAATGAGAAGGTTCGGCATAGTCGCGTCCGCCATAACGGCGGCCATTGTCGCCACAATGCC
This sequence comes from Oscillospiraceae bacterium, assembly GCA_031285645.1. Lineage (GTDB taxonomy): Bacteria > Bacillota > Clostridia > Oscillospirales > Ruminococcaceae > WRAV01. The sequence continues at coordinate 930 of JAITVU010000103.1, forward strand.
GTTGGAGTTGTGCGGCGCAATCTGGATATACGCGCTCTCCAGCATCGCCCCGAGCAGCTTTGTCTCCCAAATGCCGCCCACATGCGTCAGGTCCGGCTGGGCAATGGAGTGGTAATGCTCGGCGATAAAGCTCTTGTAGCCCCAGCGCGTAAATACGCGCTCGCCGCCCGCGATCGGCACCATCGCCTTCATGCTCAGTTTGCGAAACCCCTCCTTATCATCGGGATGCATGGGTTCCTCGATGAACATGACGTCGGCGTCGACGACATTGTTCGCCATGATCACGGCGCCGTCGTATGTGAGAGCGCCGTGCAGCTCGATGCACAGGCCGATATCTTTGCCGACCGCCGCGCGGATGTCATAAATATTTTGCAGCGCCGTTTCAACGACCTCACGCTCCCGTGTGGTTTTGTCCGCCTCATGGATGAAGAGCGGATCCCATTTCAGCGCCGTAAAGCCGCGCGCGACTGTCTTTTTGGCCGCCTCGACAAAATCCTGGCTTGTTTTGCAGCCGCGGAACCAGCCGTTGGCGTATGTGCGGATGCGTTGGTGATGTTTACCACCAATTAAATTATAAATCGGCTGCCCCGCCTTTTTACCGATGATATCCCACAGCGCTATTTCAATACCTGAAATGGCGCTGAGAAACACAACACCGCCGCGCCAGGCGTCTTTAGCGAAAAACCGGTCAAAAAGTTTCGAGACAATATACGGCGATTCACCCAGTATGAATGGGGTGATGTGGGCGTCAATAGCGCTTTTGACAGCCACTTCGTGGTTGCGCAGCGTCGCTTCGCCAATGCCGGTAATGCCCTCATCCGTCTCAACTTTCACAAGGATCAGGTTGCGCCACACCGAATAGTGCAGATAAGTCTCTATATTGGTAATTTTCATAATACATGCTGTTCCTTTCCTGATTTCAGCGTTTGCGCCGGTCCGGTATAACGATCTTTGGTCATTCCCAGACCGCAAAGGCACAAAACACCGTTTGAAACAAACGCTCAAACAATCCCCTTTACCAGTCCTTCATGTTCTGTGCGTAGGGCTGGCTGTTTTCAAGCAGCTCCAAATCCGGTTCCAGGCCAAGGCCGGGCGCGCTATCGTCAAGAATGATGTGGCTGTCCTTGATGACCGGATACTTTTTATAGAGTTTGGGCATAAGCTCTATATTGGCGGGGGGAAATTCCTGCCGGTAGAAATTAGGGTTGGTGGCGTCGACATGTACGGCTGCCATCGTCGCAGTCGGACCGCTGGAGTTATGCGGCGCGACCTGCATGTAGTACGCCTCAGCGATGGCGGAGATCTTTTTGGACTCCAGAATGCCGCCGGTGTGGGAGAAATCAGGCTGGATGATGGAGGCGATGCCCTCCTCAATCAGTCTGCGCTGGCCCCAGCGCATAAAGAGGCGCTCGCCCGTGGCGATGGGTATATTCGATTTATAGGCGAGCTTGCGGAAGCCCTCCCAGTTGTCAGGCTGCATGGGTTCCTCAATGAAACCGAGATTATAGGGCTCAAGCTGGCGGACAAGCCACAGGGATTGGTCGAAAGTCAGTTTACCATGGCATTCGAGGAAAAGATCGGGTTTGGGGCCCACCGCTTCCCGGATAGCCGCGAAAGCCGCCACGCATTCCTCCATATCCTGGCGCGTGATCGTCGGATGTACTTCGCCCTCATTCAAGGGCTTTCCAAAAGCACCCGCCTTGCCGATGGGGTCGACTTTAAAGCCGGTAAAGCCCTGGTCGACCAGTTTTTTGGCCACTTCGGCGTAATCCTCCGGATTTTTTGTCGGTGCGACATTAGTCATGTGCGTGTAAAGCTCCACGCTGTCGCGGACTTTCCCGCCGATCATGGCGTATACCGGCAGATTCATCTTTTTGCCCATGGCGTCCCAGCAAGCCATTTCAACACCGCTGATGGCGGTGTTCATAATGACGCCGTTGCGCCAGGCATCCCATGTGAAATAGCGGTTGAACCAGTCTTCGACGTTGTAGACAGGCAGGCCGATCAAATGGGGCTTGAGCAGATTAATGCACTCCCAGATGGCGGGCGCCTTGACGCGCAGTGTGGCTTCGCCAAAACCGTATATCCCCTCATCGGTCTCGACTTTCACAAAGTGGAGATTACGGGTATACGGGCCCGACACATTGAATAAATACTGTTTGATATCGGTAATTTTCAACAAGAATTCTCCTTTCAAATACGCTGCGAAAACTGGCCGCTGTTCGATGTAAATGCAGCAACATTAATCAATAATAATCACTGGATTTTAAAAGCGGATGTATTATCACGCTTTTGCATAGACACTTAACATTAAGTTTATTACTTTCCCGCTGTGAAGTCTATTGACAATCTACACACAAATAAAAAATGATCTTTATGGGATTGATAGAATAAATTTGCTAAAAATTTAGTAACAATGTCTGCCTTTTATTTGGGCGATGCTTTTAGCGTATTTTGTCAACTCTGATTGAGGCGGTTGAACTTCCTTTCGGAAAAGAGTATAATC
>JAITVU010000107.1 GCA_031285645.1 Oscillospiraceae bacterium
ATGTGCGCCGCATATTCGGCATCGGCTCGGTCAAGATCACACAGCAAATCGATATGATTATCATGCTTGAGCACTGGGACCAGCAAAAAAAATATGCCCGCATGGGCATTGAAAATGAATATATGGATATATTGGGAAACAAAATCACGTCCGTCACCATTCCCGTCAAGCCCGGGCGCAACCTCGCCATCATCATCGAGGTCGCGGCCATGAACAACCGCCAGAAGGAGATGGGCTACAACTCGGCCCAGGAGCTTTTGAGCAGGCTTGGCATGGTGGACGATATCCCGCGCCCCACGGGCAAGTACGACGATTGGGGCCGCTACGAGTAAACGCCTGCAGGCTCATATGGCTTGTATAAAAAAATCATGGATTTGGAGCGCACATGTTTAATATTATCGCGGATACGCACACACATACGCTGGCCAGTGACCACGCGTACAGCACCCTGACGGAAAACGCGGCGGCGGCGTCCTTGAAAGGGCTCGCTTTTATGGCGATGACGGAGCATGCGCCGGCCATGTCGGGCGCGCCGACAGCCATGCATTTTTCCTGCCTTCCCAATTTGCCGCGCACAATAAACGGCGTAAAAATAATAAAAGGCGCCGAGGCGAATATAATGGATCATAAGGGCGCGCTGGACCTTGAGGATACGGTGCTTGAAAAACTTGAGTGGGTGATCGCGTCCATGCACCTCCCCGTCTTTGCGCCGCAGGATAAAAAAGCGCATACGCAGGCATGGATGGCCATTGCCGAAAACCCTTTGATCGACGTAATCGGCCACTGCGGGGACGGGCGCTATGATTTTGATGAGGAGACAGTGCTGCCCGCCTTTAAAAAGTACGGAAAAATTGTGGAAATCAACGCGCATTCCTTTGCGGTGCGCCCCGGTTCGGATGTGAACTGCCCCAGGATCGCCAAAGGCTGTATGGCGCTCGGGATTCCTGTCGTTGTGAGTTCCGACGCGCATTTTCACACAAATGTTGGTCATTTCGCGCCGGCTGTAGCCATGCTCGACGCCATATCTTTTCCCGCCGAGCTTATTTTGAACGCGGATTATGCCCGATTTGAAAAGGCTGTAAAGAGCCTTAACAAAAACCGGGGCCGGAATATGGGGTTTTAAGAACCTGTTTAGTATTTGTCATGTTCGCGCTTGCGAGCATAATTTACGAAGGACGCCGCCTGGCTGACGCCAGGCAAGGACGACAAGGCAAAAAGACGGTGAAATTTGCCGAAATGGCGGGCGTGTAAAGATGCTAAACAGGTTCTAAGCCCATGTGCTGTGTTTATTATGAACCGAAGGGGCGCTAAGGAATGCATCGCGTTCCATGTTATCTTGATGCCTTGCTGCGGGGAGGTTCATTCGGGCGGCCTTTATACGGCTGTCCAAAAGCGCCTGGGACTATTTTGACGAGGTGAGCCATGACAGACATCGCCATTTTTGAGGACTTCTGCAAAGAGAACGGCGTTTATTATCGACGGGACGTGTCCCTTGCGGGACTGTGTACATTTAAGATTGGCGGCAACGCCCCTCTTGTTATTGAGCCGGGCGGGACAGAACAAATTGAGGCTGTTATGGCCTTTATGGGCGGGAAGGGCTGCACACCGCTCGTGCTGGGCAAGGGCTCGAACATGCTTTTTCCCGATCATGGCATCGACAGGGCGGTCATACTGCTTGGAGAGCGGTATTCGTCCATGCGCCTGGAGGATGAGGAGACCATATTTTGCCGGAGCGGCGCGAGCCTGATTCAGCTTTGCCGTTTTGCTTTGGATAAAGGGCTTTCGGGCCTGGAATTTGCCTATGGCATCCCGGGGAGCGTGGGCGGCGCCGTCTATATGAACGCCGGAGCCTACGGCGGCGAGATGAAGGATGTTGTACTCAAGGCGTTCCACGTCGATGATAATGGAAAACAGGGCGCGCTGGCCGGGGCCGATATCGGCTTCGGTTACCGCGAGAGCGCCTATACGCGCCGCCGCGCCATCATCACAGGGGCGCTTTTTCGCCTTCAAAAAGGGGATAAAGACGCGATTCGCGCCAAAATGGAGGACTTTATGGCGCGCAGGCGCGACAAGCAGCCCCTGGAATTCCCCAGCGCGGGCAGCACGTTTAAGCGCCCCCAGGGCGCGTATGCCTCGGCGCTGATTGATCAGTGCGGGCTCAAAGGCTTTTCGGTCGGTGGGGCGCAGATCAGCGAAAAGCACGCCGGTTTTGTGATCAACAAGGGCGGGGCGACATGCGCGGATGTGCGGCAGCTGATGCAAACGGTGCGGGAGATCGTGTGGGAGAAGACGGGTTTTGTGCTGGAGCCGGAGGTCCGGATGGCCGATGGGCCTGCTTTACCGCACGAATAGCCGCAAAGCAAAACAGGGTGCGGATTAACGATGTTTAGAACGGCGGAGGTTTAAAGGGTGGATCTTGTTATTATGACGGGAATGTCCGGCGCGGGCAAGTCGCAGGCTGTCAACGCGCTCGAGGATATGGGTTATTACTGTGTGGACAATGTGCCGCCCAGCCTGCTCATCAAGTTCGCGGAGCTGCCGCGGCAGTCAAAGGGCAAGATATCCAAGATTGCCCTTGTCGTCGATGTGCGCAGCAGGGGGATGTTCTCCGATTATCTGACGTGCCTGGATGATTTGAGGCGCTCCAATTATTATTTTAAAACACTTTTTCTGGATTGCGATCCCAGTGTTTTAATGACGCGATACAAGGAGACAAGGCGGCGGCATCCGCTGCTTTCAGAGACAATATTATCGGTGGGCGACGCTGTCGCGGCCGAACAGGACATGATGGCCGCCGCCAAGGATATAGCCGATTATATCATTGATACCAGCATGCTCAGCGCAGCGCAGCTCAAAGTTCGGGTGCGCGAGCTCTTCGAGGATGCCAGCTCAAACAACATGGTCGTGACCGCGATGAGCTTCGGTTTTAAATTCGGCGTCCCCTCCGATTCCGATCTTGTCTTTGATGTGCGCTGCCTGCCCAACCCCTATTACGTGCAGGAGCTGCGCGAGCACACGGGCGACGAGAAGGACGTCAAGGAGTACGTGCTGGGGTTTGAGCCCGCCCAACAACTGGCGGCAAGGCTCGAAGACCTGCTTGATTTCCTCATACCGCTTTATATACAGGAAGGGAAAAGCCAGCTTGTCGTCTCGTTTGGCTGCACGGGGGGAAAGCACCGCTCCGTTGTCTTCGCCGAACACATGGCCAGACATCTCTCCGACAAGGGCGTGCCTGTCAATGTCAGCCACAGGGATATAAAGCGGCCCATTTGACCCGTGTGCAGAGACGCCGTGACAAAAAAGGTACCGAGCCGCTCGCGGCTTTGCGATAAGGTCGTGCAAAAATGTCTTTTTCTCATGATATCAAATCCGAGATACTCGAAAGCAGACAAGCCCGCGCGCGCCATAAAAGGGCGCAGGCGTACGGGCTTTATCTTTTTGGCCGCCGCTTTGATGCGCAGGAGATGGTCTTGTCCACGGAAAATCGCGATATCGCGCAGCTCTACGCATGGTACGCGGCCGATATGCTCGGCGCCGGCATGCGGGCGGTGATGTCCGAGCGGAAGGCGGCGGGCAAAACTCTTTACACAGTCACTGTAGCGGAGCGGGAAGACAGGGTACGCATATTGGACGCCTTTGCTCACACAGACGGCGTCAACTTGTCTTTAGCGGTGACGCTGGACGATGCGGGCGCTTTTTTAGCGGGCGCTTTTCTCGCGTGCGGCAATATGACGGATCCCGAAAAACGCTATCACCTTGAATTCGTGGCGCGGCGCGAAAAAAGCTGCGCGGGGCTTGCGCAATTGCTTGAAAATTTTATCCCGGGCGTGAAGACAACAACAAGGCGTGGGCTTTATGTGGTTTATTATAAGGAATGCGTACCCATTGAAGATTTACTCACGCTGATGGGGGCGAGCCGGGCGAGCCTCGCCGTGATCGATGTTGAGATGATCAAGGAGGTGCGCAACCGAGCCAATCGTGTGACAAACTGCGAGACCGCGAATATAGACAAGCTTGTCAGCGCTGCCTCAAGCCAGGTTGCGGATATATGCTTTATAGTGGAGACAAAGGGTTGGAACCATATTCCGGAAGAACTCAGGGAAGCCGCCACACTGCGGCTCGAAAATCCGGAGCTTTCACTTCGGGAACTGGCGCTTTTGATGGACGAGCCTTGCAGCCGCTCAGGCATGCACAGAAAGCTTGAGAAGATTTCAAAGCTGGCCGCCGGATTGCGCGGGGACGCAGCCGGCTAGCGCACTGCGGCAGCCCGCTGCCGGGACCGCGGGATTGAATGCTGTTTTAAACAACCGCTGCATACCGTGTAGCACTGGTATTGGGCGGTCAAACGCCGCAAATCCCCCCTGGCGGCAAGCCGCCAGGGGCCATAGCGCGCTTGCACGCTATGGAGACGCGCTTTAAAAAGCGCGTCGGATTTGCGGCTCCGGATTCACTGTTTCTGAGAGGAGTTTTAGACTAAGGATGTCTGTTGTGA
>JAITVU010000204.1 GCA_031285645.1 Oscillospiraceae bacterium
CAATGTCGCCCAGGCCAAACGCGCCGGTCTCCTGCATGACATCGGCAAGGCGCTTACCCATAAAATCGAGGGGTCACACGTCCAGATCGGCGTGGATGTCCTTAAGAAGCACAAAGAAAATCCCGATATCATCCACGCTGTTGAGGCGCATCACAACGATGTTGAGCCCAAAACGGTCGTCGCATGCCTCGTACAGGCGGCTGACGCGATATCGGCGGCCCGCCCCGGCGCAAGGCGCGAGAACATAGAAAACTATATCAAGCGGCTTGAAAAGCTTGAGGAAATCACCAATTCCTTTGAGGGCGTGGAAAAATCCTTTGCCATACAGGCGGGGCGTGAAATACGCGTTATGCTGCGTCCCGATTTAATCAGCGACGATGAGATGGCCATCACGGCCAGGGAAATCTGCAAAAAAATTGAAGCTGAGTTGGATTATCCCGGACAGATCAAAGTACACTGTATCCGGGAAAACAGAGCCATTGAATACGCGAAATAATTGCACAGCGGGCGGATTTATCCGTCCGCTGTTTGGCTTTAAACGCGGTAATATTCGCAAAACGCACATCCGTGCATAGGTTATAGGGGCGTTCCGGACCGGCCTGTATCCGTTAGCTTGAAAGGGGCTTAACTTATGTGGATTTTGTACGCCGTTCTCTCCGCCGTTTTCGCTTCCCTGACATCCATTTTGGCCAAGATGGGCATTAAGGATGTCAACTCCCATCTGGCCACCGCCATTCGCACCGTTGTTGTCCTCGTCATGGCCTGGGGACTGGTTTTTTTAACAGGCAAGCAAAATGAAATCGGCAAAATAGACGGCAGGAGCTGGCTTTTCCTTATTCTTTCCGGCCTGGCGACAGGATTCTCATGGCTCTTTTACTACAAAGCCCTGCAAATTGGCGATGTGTCAAAAGTTGTGCCGATTGACAAATTCAGTATCGTCATCACAATGGTGCTTGCCTTTATTATTCTCGGCGAAACTGTCACAGCAAAGACAATTATTGGCGCGTCCCTGATCACGCTCGGGACTTTTGTTCTCATCTTTTAGTCTGCGTCAGAGGATAAAAATAACGATCAGAACCGCAAGCAGCGCCAGAAAGATAACGGGTTTTATAATAAGTCTTAATACCCAACCAATGCAGTCAAACAGAAACCGGCATAATTTAAAAACGATTTTTATAAACGAGCCCATGAGCCCGAAAACCGAAAGTAAAATGATCGCTGTCACGATCAGAACCATAACGAGAATTGCTGTCAACATAATACTCTCACCTCTCCCGCTCCCTGTATTAAAGGTCTTGTAAACGCTTTGAATAAGCACCCTGAGTGACCAGTATACAGCTATCGGATTTAGTGAAATGTCAATTTCTGTTAAAACTAGGTTAAATATACTTAAAAGAAAACAGCGTGGATGCCCATGGGCATCCACGCTGTTTTATCATTTATACTCAGCGAACTTCAAAAAAGGTCCATTTTTGAAGCATTCGCGCGTGAGCGCGAATGTTAACCGCAAAGCGGCCTTCGCACCGTACACAGTGACCGCGCACGCCCCCGGCGGCGCCGTCAGGCGTATGCCCTGACGCTTCAAAACCGAAATGGTTTTGAAGTTCGTTCACGATACTACACAATCTCACAGTGTTACACAAGCTCGATGATTGCCATTTCTGCTGCGTCGCCACGGCGCGGTCCAATTTTGATGATTCTTGTAAAGCCGCCGTTTCTCTCTGTATATTTAGGCGCGATCTCATCAAAAAGTTTCTTTGCGACATCCTCTTTAGTGATGAAGGAGAATATCTGACGCTTGGAGTGCAAATCACCTTTTTTTGCCGTGGTAATCATTTTCTCCGCTACCGAACGCACTTCCTTGGCTCTTGTAACCGTGGTTTCAATTTTGCCTTTTTCAAAAAGGAAGGTAACCATCGCGCGCAACATAGCCTTGCGGTGGTCGGTCGGTCGGCCGAGTTTCCTTGTACCTGGCATTACCATTCACTCCTTTAACTCACACTTACTTATAGCAAGAGGACGCGGCGCTCCAACGCCATAACGCGGCCTCCGCGAGGCGGATACCCCCGCCGTTAATCCTCTTCGCTGTTTAGATGGAATCCCAGCGAATGCAGTTTTTCAATAACCTCTTCCAGGGATTTTTTACCCAGGTTGCGCACTTTCATCATTTCCTCAGCGCTCTTGTAAACAAGATCCTGCACTGTGTTGACCCCGGCGCGCTTAAGGCAGTTAAAGGCGCGTACAGATAAGTCAAGTTCCTCAATGGTCATCTCAAGAGCCTTTTCCTTGCCTGACTCCTCTTTCTTTTCCATGATCTCGGCGGAGCCGACCTCGTCAGATAAATCAACGAAGTGGTTGAGCTGGCGATTGAGAATCTTGGCAGCAAGACCAACGGCTTCCTTCGCGGAGATTGTGCCGTCCGTCCAAACTTCCAGGGTGAGCTTATCGTAATCGGTTATCTGTTCAACACGCGTGTCCTCCACGGTGTAGTTGACCTTTAACACAGGGG
>JAITVU010000325.1 GCA_031285645.1 Oscillospiraceae bacterium
CAGGCGGCCTATGGCGCGGACGTTATGACACGCATTGAGAAATACGGCGCCGGTCAGGCGCAGGCTTTGACCGGCGCTGTGCGCGCCGCGCTCTCGGCCCTTGCGGCGGATCTCACACAGCGTCAGGGGATTGAACCGGGCGATGTCGGCGCGGCTGTGTTCACCGGCAACACGGCGATGCTTTATATCCTGACGGGACACGATCCCGAACCCCTGTCCCGCGCGCCCTATAAGGCCGACCGCCTGTTCGGCGAAACGGTTTGCCTTGATATCGGCGGGCTTGAAAAGACGCCGATTTATTTGCCGCGCTGCGTCTCCGCGTTTGTCGGCGCCGACATCACGGCGGCGGTTCTGGCAAGCGGGATGACGACGCGTAAGGAGACGGCGCTGCTTGTTGACATCGGCACTAACGGGGAGATTGCGTTGTGGCGCGAAGGGGTGCTTTATTGCTGCTCCACAGCGGCCGGACCGGCCTTTGAGGGGGTGGGGCTGCACTGCGGATCCTTCGCGGTGCGCGGCGCTGTGGACAAAGTGCGCCTCGATAAAAGCGGCATAACGGTGTCGACTATTGGCGGCGCTGCCGCCCGCGGGCTGTGCGGCAGCGGCGTCATTGACGCGATTGCGGTGTTTCTGAAATCCGGCGTGATCGATGAAACGGGGGCGATGCGGCTTGAAGGCCATCCCTTTGCGGACCGGATGACGGAAATCAACGGCGCGGCGGCATTCAGGATAGAGGGCGACATTGTTGTGACGGCGGCCGACGTGCGCGCGGTCCAGCTGGCCAAGGGGGCCCTGCGCGCCGGTATTGAAACGCTCCTGCATGTGGCCGGTGTGGAAAAGGATGAGGTCGCCACCCTTTATATAGCCGGGGGCTTCGGCCATCATATGGATATGGAAAGCGCCGCCGCAATCGGGCTGATCCCGCCCGAACTGGCGCCGAAATCAAAGGCTTTGGGCAACGCGGCGCAGACGGGCGCCGCCATGCTGCTGCAGAACAGGAACCTCATCGCGCCGTCGGAGGAGACCGCGCGCGCGGCGCGAACCGTGACGCTTGCGGCCAATCCGGTCTTTATGGATTTCTATATGGAATACATGATGTTTCTGTGATGTCACGGCGGTATTGAATTACAGTCGGGAGCAAGTAAAACAGGCGGTATCCGGAGATGAACCGGACACCGCCTGTTGACACGTTTGCTGTTGGAAAAAGTATGGCCCTGAACGCTCTATCATACCCAAGCGCCTAGCGTTTTGCGGGGTCGTCTGTGCGGCCTAACAAATAATCGGTACTGACCTCGAAAAAGTCAGCAAGTTTAACGAGCAGTTCGTTGCCCGGCTCTCTATCGCCGGATTCATAAAATCGTATAGCGCGGGGAAGCACACCCAAGTACGCGGCAATGTCAGTTTGCTTTTTCCCAGACTCTATGCGCAGTTCTTTCAATCTCTCCGACAAAACAGACATTATGTCCCCCACACAAAATTTTCAATCAAAATAAATATCTATTGACAGGTTCGAATTGATCCGGTATAATAAAAACACAAACAGGTACAAATTGAACCTGGATCTAGCATTTAGCGCGTTGCGGGGTCGTCTGTGCGGCCTAGCAAGTAATCGGCACTGACCTCGAAAAAATCGGCTAGTTTATTGATGTTCTCAATATTTGGCTCCCGGTCTCCCGATTCATAAAATTGATATGCCCGTACAGATACCCCTAAAAGAACAGATAAATCTTTTTGTGGCGTGCCCTTTTCCAGTCTCAACTTTTTAAGCCGATCACAAAAGTCAACCATAAAAATCCTCAAAAAAGCAAAATAGAAAACTATTGACATGTACAAAATGTGCATGTATAATAAAAACAACAGGCGAACAAAACGTTCGCATCACACAATCAACACAAACCCTGATAATAGTCTACCACAACCGACAGACATGTTCAAGGAAAAGCGACATGATGAAATGGTACGACAACGAAAGAATGAGTAAGTATAGCCTTGACTATTTGTCGTTAATTAAGTAAAATAGTTTTACCGGCAAAAGGGAGGTGGCTATGCCGATCAAAAAGATGGGGCGTCCTGTCTCGGATAATCCTAAAAATTTTCGTTTAGACATTCGGTTGACAAAAGATGAACTTGAAACACTGGATGATTACTGTACACGAAAAGGCGTGAAGCGCCCCCAGGGTTTACGAGATGGGATAAAAGCTCTTAAAAAAATGTAGAGGAAGTGGCGCGATCGACAAAAGCAATACGCCACTTCCCAAACATCGACAGTTGCCAAAAGCAACCACGACGTAAATATTATACCATGCGCCGTGTTTCCTTTCAAGGCTTGTCGGTACGACAACGAAAGAATGAGTAAGTATAGCCTTGACTTTTTGTCTCCAATAATACATTATGATTTTGGAGACAAAAAGGAGGTGGAGAATGTCTCAGATCAAACGAGGGCGACCAACCGACAATCCAAAACCTCACAAGCTGCAATTGAGAGTAGATGATGAAGACTTGAAAACTCTTGATGATTACTGCGATCGGCATAGCAAAAGCCGTACGGATGGATTGCGGGACGGGATAAAATGCCTCAAAAAAAAGTGACAGGGACGGCGCTCTCTCAGCAAGAAACACGCCGCCCCTACCTGCCGATAATTGCCAAGGGCAACCACGACGTAAATATTATACCATGCGCCGTGTTTCCTTTCAAGGCTGTCGGCATAACAAACAAGACATGAAAGGATTGACATAATGGCCAGTATTTTAGAAGAATTCGCCTACGGCAACGTCTCGCCTAATGAACAGACTTTTAAGCGCGATTCCGAATACGGCAGGGCGATGGAACTGGTGGTGCGCAACGAGCAGAAATTGCTGGACAGGCTGGAAGGGGACGACAAAGACCTGTTCCGGAAGTTTGTTGACGCGCAGGGCGAAGCCGACCGGCTCGCCGCCGTAAAAAATTTCATCTATGGGTACAAACTGGGCCTGATTATGACGGCCGAGGCCTTTACAGGCATGGATGCTTTGTATGCAGGTTGCGAAAACATATAGAATCACGAACCGGCATTGGCTGCAAGCCAATGCCGGTTCTTTTAGTACAGGACCTTGTACTATTTTAAGAATCCGTTGACAATTTGGGCTTCGGCTTCCTCCTCGGTGAGGCCGAGCGTCATAAGCTTGACAATCTGCTCGCCCGCGATTTTGCCGATGGCGGCCTCGTGGATCAAGGAAGCGTCGACGTGATTGGCCGTTATTTCGGGTATGGCGCTCACTGCGGCCGCGTCCATGATGATGGCGTCGCATTCCGAGTGGCCCATACATTTATTGTTGCCTTTTATTTTGGAGAGGAACAGCTGCTTTGACGCCCCTTTGGCGACGGAGCGGGATACAACGTTTGTACTCGAATGCGCGCCGTCGAGCGCCACGTCAAAGACGGTTTCGGCATACTGTTCGCCGTGCGTCATCAGTTTCTCCCGCACGACAAACGACGCGTCGTCCCCGATAAAGGCGTTGGTCACACGCTTGGTGCTGTCCACACCCTCGATCTGGACGGTATCCATCTCCATAGCGCCGCCCTTATCGAGAAACACATTGGTGACGGGATTCAAAATGCGCCCGCCCGTGCCGTCGCCCGCGCCGTAATGTTTCTCCACATATTTAACCCGCGCGTTTTCCCTGATATGGAAGCTGTGGATGCCGTCGTGTTGGGAAAGATTATCCCCGCAGTTATGGATGCCGCAGCCCGCTATGATCGTCACGTCCGCGTTTTCGCCGATGAAGAAGTCGTTGAAGACCTGTTCGACAACGCCGGATTCACTGATGACGACGGGAATATGGACTTCCTCGCCTTTAACGCCGGGCTGCACATGGATATCAATCCCGGAGCCGTCGGCTTTGCGCTGTATCTGGATGCCGGGTGTGCTGGCCGAGCCGATGCTGCCCCCGTTGAGCCTGATGTTGAAAGCGCCGGAAGGGAAGTCCCGTATCCCGGCGACCTGGTCGAGTATATCCTGTTGAATGGCATTCACAGTGACACGACCCCCCTGTAAAACGCGCACGCGTCGGATTGGCCCAGAAGCCCGGGCAGGATTTCTTCCTTGCTGCCGATCCCGGTTACATGGCCGCCCGCGATGACGACGATCTTATTAGCGATTTCCAGAATGCGTTCCTGATGGGATATGATCACAACCGCGCCGTTTGTGGCGTCGCGCATGGCTGTGAAGACGCGGATCAGGTTCTGAAAGCTCCAGAGGTCGATACCGGCCTCCGGCTCGTCAAAGACGGACAGCATGGTGCCGCGCGCGATGAGCATGGCGATTTCAATGCGCTTAAGCTCCCCGCCCGATAAGCTGGCGTTGAGTTCCCGCGTGACATAATCCCGGGCGCACAAGCCGACTTCGGAGAGGTAGACGCAGGCTTCGTCGGTGTTGAGGTCGCGCCCGGCGGCCAGTGAGAGCAAATCGTGCACGGTCAGGCCCTTAAAACGGACAGGCTGCTGGAAGGCGAAGCCGATGCCGGCCTGCGCGCGCTCGGTGGCGTTCAGTTCCGTGATGTCCTCGCCGTCGAAGATGATTTTGCCGGACGTGGGTTTTTCTATACCGGCAATCAGTTTGGCGAGCGTGGATTTGCCGCCGCCGTTGGGTCCCGTGATGACGACAAAGCTTGCGTCCTCTATAGTCAGGTTGATATCATGCAGGATTTCTTTTTTACCCGAGTCGCCATTGACATCAAAAGAAATATTTTGAAGTTCCAGCATGGCTTGTCCTCCTTTCGGCTTGTGGCCGTGAACACTGAGTTGCAAACAGTCCGCAAAAATCAGAGCCTCGCATAAAGCATTTGGCGGATAAATGCGGTTCGGGCGCGGGGCCGTTAACGAATGCAGACTATTTTCGTAATATATGTTACCATATTATCAAAAGCTTGTCAATGTGGATCATAGGGCCGACTTGGATTAAAGAAAAATTTATGTAATTTATTTAAGTATCACATCTTGACAAGCGCGCATATATATGTTTATATTAACATATGAACAATCATTCATATGAATAGGGGGATATAGCGTGAAAAATCACGCTATATCAGATGTGCCAATTTCTCGCCGCCTGCGGGCGGCAACCGAAAATGATGCACAAACAGACCAGTCCTTTTCATGGTCTGTTTGTGCCTGAGCTTTCAGAAAGGAATGATCTTTAGT
>JAITVU010000335.1 GCA_031285645.1 Oscillospiraceae bacterium
GTCCATTTTAAAGTTGTTTGACTATATCAATTATTTTTTCATTTGGGAGGTGGGCTTATGAATCCTGACCCTGCGAGTGCGCTTCAGGAACCCTGTCAACACTTTGTGTCATACATAAGCCTGCAAAGGCCCAAAGGAGAATATGCTTATGATCAATTATTACAAAACTGTCGATGGCCGCATAACCTCTGTCGCCGGAGCCGAAAAAGACTGCTGGATCGCTGTGGAAGCGCCGACGGCGCAGGAGATTGATTATCTTGTGGAAACGCTGGGCGTGGACGCGGGCTTTATCCGGTCCGCGCTGGACGAAGAAGAGACGTCGCACATCGATAAAGAGGACGACCAGACCCTGATCATTGTGGACACGCCTGTCGCGGACAAGCACGCCGATGAAAACTCGGCCCTTTATTACACGATGCCGATCGGCTTTGTGGTTTTCCAGGATTATATTATCACCATTTCACTGCGTGAATGCCCTATTTTGGGCGAAATCAGCACCGGCCTTGTTAAACATGTCAACACCGCTTTCAAGACGAATTTTCTGTTGACCGTGCTGCTGCGCATCGCCATGCGCTATGTTCAGTATCTGCGCCAGATCGATAAAATATCCTATGCAACGGAAAAGCAGCTGCATCAATCCATGCGCAACAAGGAACTCATCCAGCTGCTCAGCCTGGAAAAATCGCTTGTCTATTTTTCCACAGCGCTCAAATCCACCGAGGTGACGCTTGAAAAAATATACCGTGGACGCATCATTAAACTCTACGATGAGGACGAGGAACTCCTTGAAGACACCTTAATCGAGATTAAGCAAGCCATCGAAACCTGTAATATCTATTCCGGAATTCTATCCGGCACCATGGACGCCTTTGCCTCCATTATATCCAACAATCTCAACATCGTCATGAAGGTGCTGACATCAATCACCATTGTCATGGCCATACCCAATATTATTTTCAGCTTCTACGGCATGAACGTTGCCGACCTGCCCTTCCCCGTCACCTGGGTGCCGCTGGCCATGATGGTGGTTCTGTGCGGTATCACGGCCCTGATTCTTTACAAAAAGGGGTATTTCAGCTGACTAAAAAGAGACATAACAACAGTCCCATATCCAAAAACCAACTCATCGACCTCACTATTACAGGCCTGTCACACGAAGGCAACGGTGTCGGCCGTTACGGCGACATGGTCGTCTTTGTGTCCATGGCCGCGCCTGGCGACGCCCTCAGGGTGAAAATTGTCAAAGTGCTGAGCACGCACGCCTTCGCCATCATCCACGCCATCTTGACGCCGTCAACCCACCGCATCGCGGACGACTGCCCTGTTTACAGCCGCTGCGGCGGCTGCAGCCTGCGTCATCTGTCCTATGATGCCGAAATAACGGTCAAATCGGGGTGGGTAACCGATAATCTCAGGCGGATCGGCGGTGTTGTCCTGCCGATGGACGCGCCCCTCCCCTCTCCCCATTCCGCGCGCTACCGCAACAAAGCGCAGTACCCGATCCGGCGTGTCAACGGGCGCCTGTGCGCCGGTTTTTTCGCCAGGCGCAGCCATGCCCTTGTCCCTGTTACGGACTGCCTGCTGCAGCCGGCGATATTCAGCGCCATCACGGCGGCTTTTCTCTCATTCCTTGAATCCCATGACATCGAACCCTACGACGAAGCGGACCACAGCGGGCTGATCCGGCATTTATATCTGCGCCGCGCGGGCGCGACGGGTCAGGTGATGGTTTGTATCGTCGTCAACGGGGCGGCTGTGCCGCATGAAGAGGCGCTTGTCGCGGCCCTTTTGGCCGCATACCCGGACATCGCCACTGTTGTTCTCAACACGAACAGGCGGCGTGACAACGTCATATTGGGGGACCATCAGCGCAATCTTTATGGCAACGGCACCATTTCCGATATTCTTTGCGGCGTCAAAGTGACCCTCTCCCCCGCCTCCTTTTACCAGGTGAACCGCGAAGCCGCTGAAAACCTTTATCAAAAGGCGCTTGAGTACGCCGATCCGGGTCCGGATGATATTTTGCTGGACCTCTACTGCGGAACGGGCACGATCGGGCTTTCCATGGCCGCGCGTGTCGGGCACCTCATCGGCGTTGAGCTGGCCGGGTCCGCGGTGCGTGACGCCCGTCTCAACGCCGCCCAGAACGGCGTTGCCAACGCGGCTTTCATTGAGGCCGACGCGGGCGATGTCCTGTCCGTTGCCGGGGAACGCCCGACCATTGTCGTGCTTGACCCGCCGCGCAAGGGCGTGGACAAAGGCACGCTGGAAGCCGTAGCGGCTATGGGCCCAAAAAAAATCGTCTATATATCCTGCAACAGCGCCACGCTGGCCCGGGACTGCGCTATATTGGCGGCGCTTGGATACAAGGCCGTCAAAGCGGGCGCTGTCGACATGTTTCCGAGAACGGCGCATGTGGAGGCGGTTGCGCTGTTGGAGCAGGTATTATAGAGAGTGGATTGATTACAATCACAGTGAATGCTGCGTCAGACGATGCAATATAAAAGACCTGAAATCATAAGAAATACTGGTAGTCACCGACGATTAACTTTAGGAATCGATGGCGCTTAGCTTTTTCAGCCGTTTTTTTTGGTCGTTATTATAATTTAAATTAATCAAATTGCTATTTTTGGGGCGCTGCTGTGCAGCGAGGTTTGTCGCTCATGCCGCGACAGGCAGTTCCTTTGTCTCGTCACAAAGGAACCAAAAGACGCCGGGAGGGGCCACCTCCCGGACCCACCCGGATATGGATAGCAGGGGGAATTAAAGAGTTTGAGTGCGCATACCGTTGGAAGGGCCATACCGCGCGCGTATGTGTTGCACAGCGGGCAATGAAACGACGCGCTGCGGCGCGTCAACTTTCTACCCGCGCCCGCAGAACAGGGAAAAGACCTTATTCTTATGCGGGCGCTTTGCGACGCGTGCGGGGTAGGACTCTAAGCGGGGTCGCTTATTTGGACACAGGTGGGTCCGCGTCACATGGCCGATGGTACTGTTATTAAGAGTAAGATATTGAAGACGTGAAAACAGGGCGCATCTTGCGCCCTGTTTTTAACCTTGCCTGTCGGCAGGTTGCCGCGTTTATTTCCGTTTAACGGGAATCCACATTTCGCTGTAATAATTCTCATCCTGTATTCCTTTTGGATACTGCGTCGGGTCATTGTACATTTCG
>JAITVU010000139.1 GCA_031285645.1 Oscillospiraceae bacterium
CGCAAAAAACCGCCTTCCGGCGGTTCATTTTTTTCTTTTATACCGAATGCAGCGGGAATTTCAACATCTTTTTATTCCGCTTATTTATTCCCGGCGCTACGCAATCACAAGTTCGTCAGGCGCTTGCGCAGAACAAATTTAATGCCGCTGAGCAGGAGAATACAAACCAACGCCTGGACAAGGGCTGTAACAGGTTTGTCGGACAGTGTGATGATAATGGTCAGCGCGGCGGCCGGCGGATGCTGAAAATCCAGGATCACCATCAATAAAACGGTCAGAAAAACCGCAAGGGCGCTAATCAATATGTATGGGGGCAAAGGCAGTATTTCTATCGGCGTGACATAAAGCGCGCGATTACACAAGAAACCCGCCGCGCAGGCAGTTGCGTAACCGCCGATCAGGTATCGGCAGCGCGACGACTCCGCATTCGGATAAGCAAAAACAATCATCGTGCTCGCGCCCACCGAAGCCGCGACAGCGCCGCAGCCAAGTAGGTCCGATACCATGAATACAATCAGGATAAAACACCCGGCCGCCAGGCTCTGAAGCAATATGCGAAGGCGGTGTCCGCGTGTCTTTTTGTTCGGTGCGTCGGTTTTGACGCCGCTGTTCGAGGCCATGCGCTCCCTCCATACAACAATTAGCCGGCCTGTTCTTTCAACATTTTTCGATGTGTAAAGTCCTATAGCTTTACACATCGAAACGCCCGTACCGGCGCGGATTCCATCGGACATACTCAATTTCTGACCAGCATAACATGAAAAAGAGACTTATATATTGTCAAACAATTAAAATGGGTTGACATTTTTAATTGCCGGATCATAAAGCCTCTTTTTCATATCATTATGACACTATATTTCCTGAACAACAGGCAGGATCATGGGGTTGCGCTTTGTAACCTGCCACAGGTAATCGCCCACATCATCCTTCACGCGCTGCTTGATGACGCCCCACTCGCGTGTGTTGTTATCAATGCACTTCTGAATGCAGTCGCGCGCGATTTTCTTCGCGGCGCCGATCATGTCCTCCGATTCACGCACATAGACAAATCCCCTCGACACGATATCGGGGCCGGCGAGCAGCTGGCCTGACGCCGTATCAATGGCCGCCACAACGATAATCAGGCCGTCCTGCGCGAGGTGCTTGCGGTCCCGCAGCACAATGCTGCCCACATCGCCCACGCCGAGGCCGTCAACCAGCGTCTTACCCGCCGGGACGCTGCCGCCGAACCGCATGGTCTTTCCATCGGTCTCCACAATCTTGCCGATATCGCCGATAAAGATATTCTGCGATGCGATCCCCATCGACCTGGCCAGCTCCGCGTGTTTTTTCAGATGCTTGTACTCACCGTGCATGGGCAGGAAAAACTTTGGCTTTGTCATGGCCATCATCATCTTCAGCTCATCCTGGCAGGCATGGCCGGACACGTGAATATCATACATTTTCTCGTAAACAACATCCGCGCCCAGTTTGAGCAACTCGTTGATCACCCGCGTAACAAGTTTTTCATTGCCTGGAATCGGGCTTGCCGAGATGATGATGCAGTCATTGGGCGTAACGGTCACCTTGCGGTGATCGCCCATGGCCATGCGCGTCAGCGCACTCATGGGTTCGCCCTGGCTGCCCGTGGTGACGATCACCATTTTATCGGCCGGGTATTTGCCCACGGAATCAATATCCACAAGCACGCCCGACGGAATATCGAGATAACCGATCTCAAGCGCCTTGCTGACCACATTTTCCATGCTGCGGCCCGAAACCGCCACCTTGCGCTTATACTTCACGGCCGCGTCCATAATCTGCTGAATGCGGTGTACGTTCGATGCGAATGAAGCGACAATGATGCGCTTTTTCTCGTGACTCTGGAACAGCTTGTCAAAACTCTCCCCCACGGTGCGCTCGCTGGGCGTGCTGCCGGGGCGCTCCGCGTTTGTCGAGTCGGAAAGCAGGGCAAGCACGCCTTTGCCGCCCAGTTCACCAAAGCGCGCGAGATCAATGATGTCGCCCTTAATAGGGGTGAAGTCGATCTTGAAGTCGCCTGTCTGGACAATCACGCCCACCGGCGTTGTAATCGCGAACCCGCACGAATCGGGTATGGAGTGATTGACGTTGATAAACTCAACGGACATGCAGCCGAGCGCAACACTCTCACCGGGACTGATCACATTGAGCCTGGCCTTGTCCAAAAGGCCGTGTTCCTTGAACTTACCCTCAATGAGGCCTATGGTAAGGCGCGTGGCGTAAACGGGAACATTCACACCGTTTTTAAAAAGATAGGCCAGTCCCCCGATATGGTCTTCATGCCCGTGGGTGATGACAATGCCGCGCAGGCGGTCTTTGATTTGGGTTACATAGGTGAAATCCGGGATAACGAGGTCAACGCCCGGCATGCTCTCATCCGGGAACGTGAGGCCGCAATCCACAAGAAAAGCGTCGTTGCCGCACTCATAGACGGTGATGTTTTTGCCAACTTCGCCAAGGCCCCCGAGCGGTATGATGCGCAGCAGTTCTTTTTTCTTGCGGCCTGGCGTCCCGCTGTTTTTGACACGCCCTTTCTGGGCTTTTGGCTTTTGGGGATTTTCGGGCGTGACCGCCTTGTTTTCCACAAACACCGGCTCCGCCGGTTTTGCCGCAGCAGTGGCGCCGCGTCGGCGCTGCTGCTGCGGATTTTTCTTAGCCGTCTGGCCATTGTTTTGGGCCTGAGCGGCGGGTGTATGATCCTGTTTCGGTTCCGTATTTTCCTGTTTAGGCTTCGCCGTCTGCTTGCGGCTGTTCTTTGTTGTGTTCAAAATCGCCTCGACCAATTCGGGTTTGGCCTGTTCGGGCAATTTGGGCATAGCCGCCTCAAGGGCGGATTCCGTTGCTTTCGGTGTGACGCGGCGATGCGGATACCGGCCGCGGCCGCCGCGGGCGGCGGGGCGTTTGCCGGCTGTATCGGTTGCGCCGTTTTCTTTCTTATTGTCGTGATCTGACACTGAATAACCTCCAAATAAATTTTTGCATAGAATATCGGCCCACCTGTTTTCAAGATGAGACCCGGCGCCGGGCGTTTGACGGCCCAAGGGCGCACAAAATTATCCTTAAACCCGCCACAAACCCGGCAGGCCCTTAATCATACAACTCGATATACAATGGCGTATGCCTTCACTTCGGAAACGGTTTTCGGCTGAAACCGGGCGGATTTGCACCGTATGACATAAGGGTCCGCATGGAAAATCCGATTTTAAGTTGTCTGATTATGTAATGATATGTCATTTTTACACGATGAACACCGCAAAATGCCGTTCATGTGCAAAGCAAACAGGCTTTTAAAGGCCCGCGCTTTGTGATGAACAGGCAGTCTGAAGTATTAAATACCTCAAAACAGTTCAGAAACGGCCGTGTCCTAATACTCAGCGAACTTCAACAACGAACCATTTTTGAAGCATTCCCGCGTGAGCGCGAATGGGGCCGCTTATGCGGCCTTCGCTCCGTACATAGTGAACGCGCACGCCTCCGGCGTG
>JAITVU010000020.1 GCA_031285645.1 Oscillospiraceae bacterium
CGATATGGCCGATGTCATGGAGGAAGCGGAACTTCCGGAAAGTCCCGCCGAAAATCCCAATTTGGGCGGAGGCGGCGACGATGCCTCCATGGTCGCCAATGTATCCAGCCGGATGGTGGTCAAAACCGTCAACTTAACGCTGCAAACCACGGAATTTGATATGGGTGTTGAGGATATCGAGGCCGTCGTTCTGGACTATGGCGGCTTTATGCAGGAATCCCAGGTTCAGGGCAAAGCAATGTTTGAAAAATACGGAACACGATACGCCAGCTTCACCGCGCGCATCCCGACGGAAAAGCTTGAATCCTTTATCACCGAAATGGGCCAGAAATACAACATCATCAACAAACATCAGAGCGGCGAGGATATCACCGATCGTTATTACGACACCGACGCGCGCCTGAACTCCCTCAAAGTGCAGGAGCAACGTCTGATCGCCATGCTCGAGCAGGCGGGCGAGCTGGAATATCTGCTCCAGGTTGAGCGGGAACTGGCCAACGTTCGCTACGAGATTGAAAGCCTGACGGCGTCTCTGGCGCGCATGCAAAATCAGGTTTCCATGTCCACCGTATATCTGTCCCTCGAGGAAGTCATTGAGTATACGCCGGTGGAACCTGTTCCCGTCACATTTGGCGAGCGCCTGTCGCGCGCGTTCAGCGAATCCTGGCTCTCATTTAAAAACTTCATGCAGGGCCTCGTCATCGCCGTCATATGGCTCCTGCCGTTTATTATTCTCCTGGGCGTCATCGCGGCCGTCATCATAATTCTCTCTCTGCGTGCCCGCAAGCGCAGAAAGAGAAACGCGGCTGTTTTGCCCCCCAATCCTCCTGTGGAAATAAACAGCGTTGACCATGGTCCTGATAACAATGCCGACAATACTCAAGAATAACCTTCGCCGCAAATCGCGGACTATATAGTTTCGGTTTAAAACAGTCCCGCCGACTGTTTTAAACATGTGGCATACGCCACATGTTAGCCGCCTGTACAGGCGGCCGAAACGTCGTTCATAGTGGATTCCCGCGCATAGCGCGGATGCGGGCTGCGCCCGCTGATTTAAAACAGTGTAACTGTTTTAAATCGAATCCACTATACATTGTAGAAAAACGCCGGGCAAAACCTGTTTTGCCCGGCGTTTTTACATATATTGAAGATATAAATGCTGAGAAATCTTGTATATTGTAAATAATTGATGTACAATAAATATGTTTAATGCAAAAATAACTGTCATTGGAGGTGCTGTCGTGAATCCGTCCCTTAGGCATGAAGGCATCAGTTCCGAGTCCGCGCTGGCGCTTCATGTAAGTGTCTCCGAGACCGCCGTATGCCTGAAAATTCTGGACATGACCTCCGCGTTTGCCGCTTATATAGGCCTTCCGGCCGACACCGAAACAAAAGGGCTCCGTCTGCCGGACATTTTTACGAATGACGCGCTTTTCGTCGAGGAAGTCATTGATTATATTATTAAAATAAGGGACGACCCGGCTGCCGTACATTGCGACGCGCGCGACGGCGATGACCATATCATTTTCACGTTGCAGTATTTGCAGATTATCAAAGGCTGGGCGATCGCTACTTTGCGTTACAACCCGGTCCTTGATATCCTCATCATTTATTTCTCCCCGGCGGAAGACCGCTCGATTGCCACAAATGCCCGTCATTTAATGGATCTCAAGCAGGACTTGTGGTTGAGCCGTTTTATAGATCAGGGCGGATACTGGGAAATGGACTGCGTTAAAAACACAATTTTTGTTTCCCGCTCTCTGGCCCGTACCCTGTATCTCGGAGAGGACGCGGTTATCGTTTCCGTGGACCGCTTTTTGGATACCATTCACTCCCAGGACCGCCCGGCTGTTATTCGGGCTCTGAATAATGTTGAAAACGAATACGCCGCCGTTAAAAGCCGCGCTGTTCTACCCGACGGCCAGTTGATTTTCTTCAGTTCTTACGGCATCCCGGAGTATGATGAAAACGGCGCCGTTGTTAAAATAATAGGCCGAACCCTCAATATTACGGAGCGGGAGCGCGCTTTTAACAAACTGCAAATTAGCGAAAAACGCTTCCGCGGCATTGTGGAAAATGCCAGCGATGTCTTTGTCATCATCAGCCCGGACCGGCATATTGTCTATGTTTCACCCAATATCCGCCTGATCGCCGGTTACGACCCGGCCGACGTCACGGGGCGGCGCTATGTCAGCTTTGTTCCCGATGCCAGGGAGCAGCGGCGCCTGCGCAGGGAGTTCATCAGGAGCCTGCGCGAGCACCGCCATACGCAGACGCAATGCCGTATCCGATGTGCCGACGGCGCGGAAAAGTGGTGCATTCTCGGGATAGCGCCCGTCAGCTCGGAGCCGGGCGAGGCGACGGAAGCCATCGTCACAATCCATGATATCAGCGAACAAATGAGAAGTGACGATAAACTGCGCTATATGGGCAGCCATGACGCGCTAACCGGCGTGTGGAACCGTTTTATGTTCGAAGAGGAAATGATGCGTATCGGTCAGGACCACGCTGTCGGCATCGGCCTTGTTATAGCTGATGTTAACGGCCTTAAACTGATTAACGATGCGTTTGGCCATCAAAAAGGCGATGAAATCCTGATTAAAGCGGCCGGTCTGATAGCCGGTGTCTTCGTCGGCGACGTTTCGCTTAAAGAAACCCTGAAAATCCGCAACGTTGAAACAGCCACGCACATGCAGCGTATGGAAAACATGGTGATCGCCATGGGCAAAAAATTGGGGTTGCCCATCGGCGAGTTTGATCGTCTTGTGCTGCTTGCGTCCATGCATGATATCGGCAAGGTCGCTATTCCGGATCATGTCATCAATAAACCCGGCGACCTGACCGGCGAGGAATGGGAAATCATGAAGACCCACAGCGACATGGGCTGCCGCATCGCCATGACATCCCAGGAGCTTTCCGGTATTGCCAATGAGATCGCTTGCCATCATGAGCGTTGGGATGGCGGCGGGTATCCCAACGGCTATAAAGGATTCGAGATCCCTTTGCTGTCACGCATCATCAGCGTGGTGGACGCCTACGATGTCATGACACATACGCGTATATATAAAGATTCCATGAGCCATGAAGCCGCGATAATAGAGCTGAAAAGCTGCGCGGGCACTCAGTTTGATCCCGATATCGTGGCGCTGTTTACCGATGTCTTTGGCGCGCTCTCCCAGGAAAAAATGCTCGCCTTCATTTACAGCGATCCTGATGAAAACAAAGAGTCGTTTCGGCATTACGCTGTAATCGGCAATCC
Organism: Oscillospiraceae bacterium; assembly: GCA_031285645.1. Taxonomy (GTDB): domain Bacteria; phylum Bacillota; class Clostridia; order Oscillospirales; family Ruminococcaceae; genus WRAV01. The sequence continues at coordinate 3,260 of JAITVU010000020.1, forward strand.
CTGAAATTTCTTGATTTTAATCTAATTAGCTAAATATTGCGTTTTAATTTATTTTTAATGACAATAGTTGCTTTTTTCATTTGTTTTCATTTCCCCCGACACAAAAGAGGAGACGGAATATGGGATCTGTTTATAGTGTGATGATATTCATTATAAACATCGCTATGGGGTATATGCAGATATTAGTCGGTGTCCAATGCACTGAGTGTCAATGGACCAGGCTCAAGGTTTTGATTGCCTCCATCGCCGTACTGAGTTTTTATTCGATCGGCTATTATTTTATCAGTCATTGGGTCATCGTGCCCGTTTATATATTTTTATTCGCCTCGATGCTTTTTTTAATTATGAAAATCGCTTTTTCAAAAGGACTCATTATTTCCGTATTTATATATGTGATATCGATGACATTTGATTTTATTTTTTTGACTATATTACATAAATTTGTCCCTGATGCGTTACAGACTCAAGTCATGACTCAAACCACACTGCCTGCATTCATTTCTAAAATAATTATATTCTTTTTATGGGGTGTGGTTTTATTTGTTGTGCGGAAGCTGAGAGAAAAAATTCGATATTTCATGGATAATAATGCTGTCGTTATAGCAGTTGGTCCGCAAATCGCGTTTTTATTTTTATTCATATATCCGAATTATTCACATTTTTTTGATATGTTTCTCAGCCACACTGAGCCGCTGAATATTTATAACACTGTATTGTTGTTCTTTTTTATTATATACAGCATATTTAATGTCGCCCGACTATCAAATTACGCTTCTAAAGAAACAGATCACAAAGTCCGGCTTCAATATTTTGAAAGCCGCGAGAAAGCGCATTTTATATTGCGCTCATTTAAACATGATTTAAGGAATATCATCAACGCTATTAACGGATATTTGAAAATGGATGAAATTACACAGCTCAAATCATATATGCAGGGGATCAGTTCTGATCTCTGGATGGTCAATACCATTGACACATTAAATCTGGATTATAAAAAAATCCCGGATTTATACGGTATTTTACTCGCAAAAAATCAAGAAGCCAATGCGTCCGATATCAAATTTGATACTTTTTTTCAGTTAAAGGAGCAATTTAAAAGTAAAATCAGTCCGGCGGATTTAAATCGTGTCGTCGGTATTCTTTTGGACAACGCGCTGGAATCCGCGGCCTTAAGCGCAAAAAAATACATATGGGTTTACATTGAACAGAATATGGGGCTGCCCACCATCGAAATCAAAAATTCATGCAGCCAGGATGTCGATATCGACCTGATTACCAAGGAGGGATATACCTCAAAAACGGAGCATCACGGAATTGGTTTGCACGAAATAGAAGTCATAATGAAAAAATATTATAAAAAGAAACTTAATGTCGGTATACGATATGAAAATAGCAAAGGCGAATTTATCGCTACATTATTTGCATAAATAATAAAACTATCGTGTATTAAGACTAAATCAATTTTAAGCTATGCAGCTATATAAATAATAACAGCCCTGATTCAGTCAGGGCTGTTATTATTTATTTTTTCGCTTTTTTTATTTACATAGTTATTTATTTTTTCGCTCACGGGCATATTTAACAATGGTTCTATCTCCCGTTCGGGGTCCAGCCAGATTTGCTCCCATCTCGATAGCATCTTGTCGTCACAGTTATTTAAGCGATTGTTCATGAGCGCTCTATAACAGGCACTATGCCGTTTTTCTTAAGCAGCTTATATATGAACACCCGACCTTTTTGTGTCCAGCGCGTATGCATTTTAACGTCGTCGCTGCCGTCGGAGCGCGGCACCAGCAAGGTTTTGCTGTGTGTGTAGCCGCGACTGTGATATTTGCTGTAAAGCATCCATTGCCCATCCTGCTGATACTGCACGCGCATCTTATGCAGCAAGTCGTTCATGGTCTGCCCGCTCATTCCGTAATCCTTGGCAATCTGTGTAATGGTGACAAGTGATTTACTTTCGAGTATTCTTTGAAGATATTCCTGATGATCCATTTTTTCACCTCCGCATATATAGTTTATTCCGGTGAAAAATTGTCCTATTCCTGATAAATATTAAAACAACATTAAATAAGGCAGCCAGAACGCTGTTTTTAATTGCTGTAAAATACACGGCATTTTTATATTGCTTCATTCCGGTTGCTTTTTTGCCGCAATAATATGGGGCAATCACAGGAACAAAAAAACATATCAATGGTTTTTACAGACCTATCATAGTTTTAGAAAGCTATATGATGTTTTATTTGTTTTGACAGACTGGTAAAACAGCTATACAGGCAGAGCGTATATTACACGGGACCAAATAATTATTTCAAATGCGATCTCTTAAATCACTGGCAAAAAAATAGCGCCCCCATAAAAAGGGAGCGCGGTCAGCTGCAGGCTCAGCCTGCTGGCTGGGCTGGATGGATTCGAACCATCGGGATGACGGAGTCAAAGTCCGTTGCCTTACCGCTTGGCTACGGCCCAATATCGAAGAGAGGACAATGTGTTAGATTGCCCTCTCTTCATTATGTGGGGTGGATGATGAGAGTCGAACTCACGGCCTCCAGAGCCACAATCTGGCGCTCTAACCAACTGAGCTACACCCACCACAGTAAGACACTTAGATATAATACATGATTTTTCCTGGTTCGTCAACATCTTAGGAAAAATATTATCGACTGATCATAAAGCCTGATCCTCAAGTACATTAGCCGGCCGCAAAACTGTTATTTTATTCTTTCCGGCCAGGCGTAAGACAACTTGCTGAAAATATTGTTATTTCGCATTACTTATATTGACAAATGCGCGTAAACAGCATATTATAAGGATGTATAGTAATATATTTTTGAGTGTTTACACATAAAGGAGGTTACAATATGACTATCACCCAAATGGCAAACATGAATTTTTCATATCGCAATATGTACGTCAACCAGATGTCCGCTACTAAAAGTCTGAGAAACCTTTCTTCCGGATATAGAATAAACAGCGCTGCCGATGATGCCGCCGGCCTTGCCGTGTCCGAGAAAATGCGGGGGCAGATTACAGGGCTCTCAAAGGCCTACACCAATACCCAAAACGCGATTTCACTTGTTCAGACAGCCGAAGGAAATCTTATTGAATCATCCGATATCCTCACACGCATGAAGGAGATCACCGTTCAGGCGTCTAACGGTACATATACGGACGAACAGCGCCAACTTCTGAATAAGGAAATGACCGCGCTTAAAAGCGAACTGAACCGCATTTCCGGCTCCTCGAATTACAATGGCATCAATTTGCTTGATGGCAGCCTGGGCGGCAAGCAAGGCGAGGCCGGTATGTTGAGCCTCGGTGTCACGGGCGTTTCAACGGCCGCCACCAA
>JAITVU010000024.1 GCA_031285645.1 Oscillospiraceae bacterium
CCTGTGGCGGCCTCAAAAGGCGTTTTTAACGACGATGAGCGCCGCCTTATGATCGAGTCCGGGATTGCCATTTCAGCCCCGAGTCTCGATCAGGTGGTACTCGAACGCTATTTTACATATTTTGCGCTGACGCTGCCGTCCTCAATGCTGTCCGTGTCCTATTGCCGGTCGGATTTTCAGGGACGTGAAATGCTGCCCTCCATCATTGTTTCACAGCTTCACGCGCTCTTTTCGGATATTACGGAAAACACAAGGGAACCGGACATCCTGTACAGGGTGCAGAACGCGCAATCGGCCCTGTCCCATTACGCGGCTTATTTCCATGCGCCGGATACACCGGAGGCGGCGGCTTTGCGCATGTTTTTGAGCGGGCGAAGCGGCATACGGGAACGGCTTGACAAGGCTGCCGTGAAGACGCCGCATACACTGCGCAATACTCAGTCGACACGCGCTCTGTTCGGCACGAGTATGCGCCTGTCGCCGTCCCGCGTGGAGCGTTACCACAGCTGCCCTTATTCCTTTTTCGCCTCCGACGGGCTCAGGCTCAAAAAAAGGAAGAAGGTTGAGTTCACGCCGCTGGAATCCGGCAATGTCATTCACCATGTCCTGCATGTCTGTGTGCAAAAATATCAGGGCAGGGGCCTGGCCGAACTCACGCAAAAACAGCTGGAGAAGGAAGTACGTTCTGTAATAGGCGACTATATCAGCGCCAGAGTGGAAAAAGCGGACGACCTGCCGGTTCGTTTCCGGTATTTGTTTGAGCGTCTGTGCGGCATGCTGTCCAGATTGCTTAAACACATCGGAGACGAGTTTGCGCAAAGCCGGTTTGATCCTGTCGCCTATGAAATGCCGATCCGGCTCGACGGGGACGTTGAGCCGCTCAACCTGAAAACGGCGGATGGGACAAGCGTTGTTGTGGAGGGTATTATCGACCGCGTCGACGTTATGACCGCCAAAAATGGCGTCAAGTATGTGCGGGTTGTGGATTACAAATCCGGCCGCAAGGACTTTAAGCTTCAGGATATCCTGAGCGGGCTTAATTTACAGATGCTGCTCTATCTCTTCACACTGCAGGAAAACGGGAAAGGGCCGCTGGAGAATGTCTTGCCGGCGGGTGTGCTGTACATGCCGGTGCGCGAGGCCTTTATAACGGCCGGACGGGATACCACAGACGCGGAAATGGCGGGCGAGCGGCGCAAAAACTGGCGCATGAGCGGTCTTCTTCTAGAGGATGCGGAGATCCTCGCGGGAATGGAAGCGGACATGGCGGGAATATTTATACCGGCAAAGTTAAAAAAAGACGGCAGCCTCGATTCTTATTCATCCGTCGCGGATTTATCGAGGATGGGCCGCCTCGGCGCCAAAGTACAGGATATGATTATTCAGATGGCGGCGGCGCTGTCGCAAGGCGGCATTGCCGCGCATCCCGTTGATGCGCCGGATTATCCCATCTGCGCCTATTGCGATTACAGGGCCCTGTGCGGATTCGAGGATGGGGACGCGGTGCGCAAGATTGCCAAACTGGACAGGGAAAAGGTTTTTGAGTTGCTTGAATCGGAAGCGGATGATGTTTCAGGTTCTTAGCCATTACGCAACAGGCGTAAACAGAATTCTTAAGAATATGCAGGTGAGGCGCAATGCCCGAAAGAAGCTGGACAATCCCACAAAAAAACGCCATTGAGGCGAGAGGCGGCTCCCTCCTCGTATCGGCCGCGGCCGGCAGCGGAAAAACCGCCGTGCTTGTCGAGCGCGTGGTTGGCCTGATTAGTGACGCCGAGAACCCTGTGGACGTCGACAAACTGCTCATCGTCACGTTTTCTATCGCGGCGGCGTCCGAGATGCGCCAGCGTATTTCGGCGCGCCTTGCGCAAATGATCCAGGAGAATCCGGGCGACTTTCATCTTCAGCGTCAGCAGGCGTTGCTTCAGAAGACGCAAATCAGCACAATACACGCGTTTTGCCTGTCACTGATACGCGATAACTTTCAAAACCTCGAAATCTCTCCCGATTTTTCGATTGCCGACATCGGCGAAATGGAAATGATGATGGGGGAGTGCATATCCGGCCTGATCGAGCGGTATTACGAGCAGGAGGATAACGCCGTCTTTTTGGAGCTGGTCGAACTGCTGTCCAGCGGCCGCGACGATTCGAAGCTGGCCCAGGTGATCTATAAAATATATCAGTTCAGCCGTTCTCACCCCTTTTTTGAGGACTGGCTGGATGAGAAGGAAAAAATGTACGCGCCGGACATCCCCATATCCCGGACAATATGGGGCCAGGCCATTCTGGCGCACGCCAAAGACAGCCTGACCTATTGCCATGACGCTATCCGGCGCGCGCTGGAGATGTTATACGAGGCCGACGAAAAACTGCGGAAGGCGTATTTACCCGCGTTTGAGTCGGATATGCGCCAGCTGTCCGACTGCCTTGATTTCGCGGCGGAGGGGGCATGGGACGACCTCGCGGCCTGCCTTAATGATTTTGTATTTGACCGTTTGGGGAGTATGCGCGGCGCGGACGCGGATAAAGAATTCCTCAAATCGACGCGGGACCGCGTGAAAAAGACGGTGCAGGATCTGGCCGGAAAGTATATCAATGCGAGCGAGGCGCAGGCGGCGCAGGATATCGCGGACCTCGCCCCCAAGATCCATGTCCTTTTTTCATTGGTGAAGGAATTCAGTCATGCGCTGTGGCTGAGAAAAAGTGAAAAAAGGCGGCTGGATTTCTCCGACCTTGAACATCTGGCGCTTTCCTTGTTAATCGAAAAAGGGGAGGACGGGTATACAAGGACGGCGCAGGCGCTTGAAATCGCCCGGCAATATGATTATGTGATGGTGGACGAATATCAGGACACTAATGAAGTGCAGGACTTGATTTTCACCAGCGTCTCCCGCACCCAGAATAATCTGTTTATGGTGGGGGACGTCAAGCAGAGTATTTACAGTTTCAGGCAGGCCATGCCGGAGATTTTTCTGAAAAAGCGGTCGGTATTCTTTCCCTTTGACGGCGTTCATTTTCCCGCGACCCTGTCGCTGGACACCAATTTCCGCAGCCGCGGGACCGTGACGGAAGCTGTCAACTTTCTGTTTAAAACGATTATGAGCAACCGCATGGGCGGTGTTGATTACGACGCCGGTGAAAGCCTTAAGCAGGGAGCGCGTTATCCTGATTATCCCGATGCCCGGCCGGAGCTGTGCCTGATTAATCTCAGTGACTATGACGGGGACAAGGAAAGCGCCGAGATTGAAGCTGAAACGATCGCATTAAAAATAAGGAAAATGATTGGCAGTGGGTATGCGGTAACGGAAAACGGCCTGATGCGACCGGCGAGGCCCCGGGATTTTTGTATCCTGTTGCGTTCGCCGCGCAACCGTGTGGAAACCTATGTCAAGGCGTTGGAGCAGGCGGGTATTCCCGCGTGGGCCGAAAACGCGGGCGGTTTTTTACAGGCGCGCGAGGTTTCAATGGTGCTTTCTCTTCTGAAGGCTTTGAATAATCCCCTTCTGGATATTGAATTAGCTGCGGCCCTGTCGTCCCCGCTGTTTGATTTTTCGGACGACGATATCGTCTCCATACGCCTGGCCGCCCGCCGGGCGCCGTTTTATACGGCGCTTCATACGGCGGCGCTGGACAATGCGCCTCTTGATCTTGAGCCAGGGCTGGCGCAGCCGGCCCTGGAGTCTTGCGTTGAACGGGGCAAGGTTCATAACAAAAAAGCCGCCGACTTCCTTGCTTTATTCCAGTCCCTCAGAAAAGACGCGGATCACCTCCCGGCGGACCGCTTGCTGCTGCGCATTTACGAACGCACCAATGCTTTGGATATTGTGCGGGCCATGCCGATGGGCGAAAGCCGCCGCAATAATCTGCTGATGCTGATTGAGTACGCGTCCCAGTACCACGCCATGGGATATAAGCGCCTTTCTGGATTTGTCGGTTTTATCTCCCGTCTCGAAGAACGGGGCGGGGATTTGCGTCCCGCCAACAGCCTTGGAGACGGCGCGGATGTTGTGCGCATCATGTCCATACATAAGTCCAAAGGCCTCGAATTCCCCATTGTGATTCTAGCCGATACGGCGAAGAATTTCAATAAAGAAGACCTGCGGGCCAGTACGCTGTTGCACGCCCAATACGGATTCGCCTGCGTGCGCCGCGATATGGCGACGCTCAAGCAGTATCCGACCGTGCCGATGCAGGCGATTCGCCTTGTTCAGCAGCGCTCGCTACTTTCCGAGGAAATGCGTGTGCTTTATGTGGCGCTGACAAGGGCCAGGGAAAAACTGATTATCACATCCGCCGTCAAAACACAGCCGGCCAAAAAGCTGGCGGGATTGATGACGGAACTGACGAGCGGCGCCATAGCGCCGTACAGCGTGGGGGAGGCGTCGAGTTATGCCGATTGGATTTTGATGGCGCTCCTTCACCACGCAAGCGCCGACGCCCTGCGGGAATGCGCCGGTGTGGGTGATCAGGACAGGGCGCTGACGGATGACGGCAATGACTGGCGGATTCAGATGAGCGGTTATCAGGACAGGGCGTCGGCGCCTGAGGCGGCCGCAGAACACTATGAGGCTGAGGCCGATCCGGCCATGGTCGCGGCGCTTGAAAAGCGGGCGGGCTTTGTTTATCCGTATCGCAACCAGACGAAAATCCCGACGAAGCTGGCCGTCTCCTCGGCCGCTAAGGGCGCGCACGACGCGGCTTACCGCTTTTCCGCGAGGCCGACTTTTATGA
>JAITVU010000058.1 GCA_031285645.1 Oscillospiraceae bacterium
AATAATGGCGGAGGGCGTGTAGCCGCGCCGGCGCAGAGCGCAGAGCGTCGGCATGCGGGGATCGTCCCAGCCGTCGACATGCTTCTTTTCAACAAGATCCCGCAAATACCGCTTGGACATGACGGTGTGCGTGATGTTGAGGCGCGCAAATTCATACTGGTGCGGCTTTTGCTCGAAGTTGATGTTATCCACAACCCAGTCGTAGAGCGGGCGGTGGTTCTCAAATTCAATGGAGCAAAGCGAGTGCGTGATGCCCTCAATGGCGTCCTGGATGGGGTGGGCGTAATCATAAAGCGGATAGAGGCACCATTTGTCGCCTTGCCTGTGGTGGCTGACATGGAGAATACGGTAAATAGCCGGGTCACGCATGTTCATGTTGGAGGAGGCCATATCGATTTTCGCGCGCAAGGTTTTCGCACCGTCGGGGAATTCGCCGTTTTTCATGCGCTCAAACAGATCAAGGTTTTCCTCGATACTGCGGTTCCGGAAGGGGCTTTCTCTGCCGGGCTGTGTGAGGCTGCCGCGGTACTCTCGCATCTCGTCGGCGCTGAGATCGCAGACGTAGGCTTTGCCGTCCCGAATCAGCTTGACCGCGAAGTCGTAGCACTGGTCAAAATAGTCCGACCCGTAATAAATATTGTCCGGGTCCGCGCCGAGCCAGTGCAGATCTTCCTCAATCGCGCGCACATATTCGTCGTCTTCACGCACGGGGTTTGTGTCGTCGTAGCGCAGATTAAAAGTGCCGCCGTATTTTTGAGCCGTGCTGTGGCTGATCCATATGGCTTTGGCGCTGCCGATGTGCAGATAGCCGTTGGGTTCGGGGGGGAATCGGGTGCGGATGGGATAGGAAAAGCCGTTTTTCAAGTCTTCATCAACAATATCATATATAAAGTTGCTGAGTTCATCGCTCATGTCATATTCATCCTTTGCTTTGGTTATCTATATTGCGCTGGCTGTCGGGCAGCAAGCGGTACGCCACGCAGTCTCGTGATTCATGCGCCTACGTTCTTCTGAAATATTGTGCCGTCCTGAGTTCGGCGATATAACCGTCCAGATCGGGGACCCCCGCTTTGACAGCGGCTGAGACGGCCTTTTCAATATCATAGGGTACCCTGTAAAAATGTACGCTGAGATCGGCCCCGCTTTCACTTTCAAGCATGCAATATGACGCCTGAGTCATATCAAGCGGGTTGCCGACGCTGCCGGTGTTGACGAGAACGCGCCCGCTTAAAACCTGCATGTAGGCTGTGTGAATGTCGGCGTAAACGGCGACATCGGCCGGGCCGCCGGTATCATCCGGGCCGGGGACAAAAAGCTCGCGGCGTTTTTCGATCGGGCTGTCGGCATAATACCGGCTGAAACCGAGGGGATGGGCGTGGAAAAACCGGATCAGCCTGCCGCCCAAACGCCGCTGCGCACTGTGAGGCAAGGCGCCGAGATAAGCCATCCTGTTATGTCCCGCGTCATTGAGATACCACAATGTCCGGTTGCTGACCCCCGCGGCCTGACCTTGCGTTACCGCCCGGTGCGCCTTATGCAAGCCGTCTTCCCAATTGCCTTTCAGGACGACAGCGCAAACATTGCGGCACAGGTCGATCACCGCTTTCGAGTCGGGCCCTTTTCCGATGATGTCGCCCAGGCAGATGATTTCATCGGCCTGCCGGCTGTTAATATCCGCCAGAACGGCTTCAAGCGCGGTGAGATTGCCGTGGATATCGGCTATTGCAGCGATTTTCATTTATTTCTCCGCATGTTTGTATTAATGGTCAATGTCCGGTCCGGGGGCGTGCCCCAAAACGGCGGACGACCGGATATATAGCGGCGGGAATAAATAAGCGGAACAGGAAGACATTAAAATTCCCGCCGCATTCGGCAGAAAGTGAATAATAACGGTCCGGTTATTTTTTACTTTTGCTATAATTGCCGGTTTCCGGTTCAATGCGGACTTACTGAAGCTTGTTTTGCGCCTTTTCCAGCCGCTCTTTCACGCGTGCCGCGCCGAGAAGGTTAATCACTTCATAAAGATCCGGGGAATTCTGCCGGCCCGTCACGGCGATGCGTATGACCATGCTGACATCACCCACATGTCCCGGAAAAGCCTGGGGATCATTTTTATAGTCCTTCATTGTTGGCGCAAAGCCGAGGTCGCCCGCCAGTGTTTTCACATCATCAAACCAGGCGCTGCTGTCGCCATGCATGACAAAGCGTTCGCGGTAATTTTTGATAATCGCGCGCACCTGATCGTCCGACAGGTTCTGAGGGTACTGGTCATCCGGGGCGAATAACTCATCAAAAAAGAAATTCATATAACCCTTCGCGTCGGCCCAGACCGCGATGTCCTTGCGCGGTTTGTTGCCGCCGCGCCCGATAGCGAGAATTGCCTGTGTATACGCGGGGTCTCTGCTGATCAGGTCGGCGAAAGCTGTGTCATATTGGCCGGCCCACGTGAGCACCAAATCATAGACGGTCGCGGCATCCATACGGGAAATCACGTTTTTGGATATATCATTGAGCTTGTCAATATCAAACAGGGAGCCGGACACGCTCATCTTTTTAAACGAAAACGGGAATTTCTCGAGTGGCTCGGTCGGGTTGGCGATACGCCATTCCTCAAAATTCGAGTTGAGCAAGGTGAGGATGTATTCCTTGACGGCCTCGACACAGTAGCCCTGTTCTTTATAATAATCGAGCGCAAGCTCGGGATCCTTGCGCTTGCTCAGTTTGCGCTTGGACCCGCCGTCCATTTTCATAAGCTGGGCTGTGTGGATATATTTAGGCGGACGCCAGCCCATGGCGCCAAACAGCTGGACATGAATCGGGAGCGTGGCAAGCCACTCCTCCCCGCGCACCACATGCGTTGTATGCATCAGGTGATCGTCTACAACATGCGCGAAATGGTAAGTCGGCACGCCGTCGGATTTAAGCAGCACGGTGTCCTGGTCGTTTTCGGGGAACGCCATGGGCCCTTTGACAAGATCGGTGAACTTGACTCTCGTATCAAGGGAGCCGTCGCTGCGGAAACGCAGGACAAAGGGCGTACCGGCATCAAGTTGCGCCTTGATTTCATCAAAAGGCATGTCCCTGTGGACGGCGTATTGGCCGTAGTAGCCGAAGTTTTCCTTGAGGGCGGCCTGTTTTTCGCGGGTTGCGGCAAGCTCTTCCTCTGTGCAGAAGCAAGGGTAAGCCATGCCTTGCGCGACCAGCCATTTGGCGAATACATGGTAGAGCCGCGTCCGCTGACGCTGTCGGTAAGGCCCGTACGGGCCGTTGTCGCCCGTGAGCGTCGCGCCTTCATCAAAAGGCAGCTTATAGTCGGAAAAGACATCGAGTATCTTTTCAACACCGCCCTCCACCGCGCGCTTGAGGTCGGTATCCTCGATCCTTAAATAAAAAACCCCGCCGCTCTGGTGCGCAAGCCGCTCGTCGGCAATGGCGCTGAAGAGATTGCCCAGATGCATAAAGCCCGTGGGGCTGGGCGCCATGCGCGTTACTTTCGCGCCTTCGGGCAGGTTGCGCGGAGGATAAAGCGCCTCAATATCGTCCGGCTGCTCCCTGACATCCGCAAAGAGCAAGTCGGCAAGGGCTCCGTAGTCCATGTTTATTCTCCTTGAATTTTCAAAATTATACCTATTTTACACTATTTCCCGCTGCTTTTCAATAATACATGTTCGCGTATATGATGTAACGGCCTATGGTGAACCAAAAAGCATCCGGTCTTCAAAACAAGACCGGATGCTTTCTTTGTAATTTCACGCGCCGGCATGACCCCACGCGGATGGGTTCCCGCACGCATGTTTACAGAACGACGCCTTTGCTTTACCCGATATTGTAGAATACCTGGGCGATGGGCGAATCGGGGGAGAGGATCAGCGTTGTATCCCCGTTTTGCAATGAAGCCTTTGCCGCGTCCAGCGCCCGGTTAAAGGCGTAGAATTCCGCTTTTTCGGGATCATTGTACGCTTCGGCGAGAATTTCCATATAGCGCTGTTCGCCTTCGGCGATGGTTTGGGCCGCCGCCGCGTTGGCCTGGGAGAGTAGGACTGATACGGAGCGGTCCGTCTCGTTGCGAATCTTCCGGCCCTCTTCCTCGCCTTCGGCGGAAAAGGAAGCGGCGATGTTGTTGCGCTCCGATATCATACGGGTGTAGACGGCCTGTTTGTTGTCGTCGGGCAAATCAAGATGCTTTGTCTCGATGGCGATTAAATCGACGCCGTACTGGTCGAGCGTACTCCCGATATTCTCGAATATCTTAACGGCCAGCGTGTCCCTGCCGCTGATAATTTCGGTTTGCGGCAGCTGGCTGATCACGTTTTTCATGGAGTTGTAGGCAATATTGCCGATGCGCACTTCGGCGTTGGCGACGCTGCCGCTCAGCGTGCGGATAAACTTGGTGGGATCAGAAACTTTCCACAGGACAAAGCTGTCGGCGACCATGGTTTTTTTGTCCTGCGTGATGACGTCCGAAATGGGAATATCATAAATGCGCACCATTTTGGGCACGGACCGCGTGACCTGGATAAAGGGCAGCTTGAAGGAAATGCCGGGTTCCGCCGTCACGCTTTTGATTTCACCAAACTGCTGGATCACCACATATTCGTTCGGTTTTGTGATGACGACGCACTGCATATAGAAAAAGACGACAATCAAAACACCTATAATAATAATCAGGCGGCGCGTCATGCCGCGCTTGAAAATAGCGGTTGCTTCAGCGTTTTCGCCGGGATCGCCCTGAGGCTGGTTTTGGCCGCCCCTGAAAAAGTTGTATTCCATTACGACGCCTCCTCTTCGTTTTCACTGGCCGGACTCTGGACGGCCGGGCCGCTGCTCCCTGACGCTGTTCCGCCTCCCGTGAAGGATTCAAGGGGGAGAACTTTGCTTGTCGTGCCGTCGCCGCTGTCGATGATAATCTTCATGCCCGGCAGCACATCCTCCATGGTCTCATAGAACATGCGGTGTTTGGTCATAAGCGGGTTTTTCTGGTATTCCTCATACATGGCGTTAAATACGGCGACCTGGCCGAGCGCCTCGTTGATGCGCGCCTCTTTCTGCGCCTCGGCGCTTTTGAGAATGGCGTCTTCCTGGGCGCGCGCCGCCGGGACCTGCTCGCTTTCGTACTTCATGGCTGTGTTGATGGCGGTTTCCTTGCCCTGTTTGGCGGTTTCAACATTCTTAAACGCATCCTTGACCTCGTCGGTCGGCGGTTCGGAATCCTGAATGGTGATGTTGATCAGCTGGAGCCCGATATCCTCGGCGGTCAGGCGATTGGTGAGTTTTTCCTTGATCTCGGCCTGAATTTCGTTTTTCCCGGTTGTGATAACCTCGTCGACCGTGTGGAGGCCGATGGTGTCGCGGATATAGCTCAGCGCCATATTGCGCAGAATGAATTCGGGATCGTGCGAGGCGAAGAGATACCGTTCCGGGTCGGAGACCTGGTATTCGAGGAAAAAGTCCACATTCACAAAATTGTAGTCGGAGGTGATCATCATGGACTCGCTGTAGATGGAGTCCTCGCGGCTGCCCTCATAGCCTATGGAAAAGCTGTTGATCACCATGGGGACGATTTCAACGTCCTGAAAGAACGGGATTTTGATATGCGGACCCGGCGTTGAGACGATACTCGGCTTGCCGAAGGTGACGACGACGGCCTGCTCCTGCTCTTCAATAATATAAATGGAATTGAAGGCCAGAAGCAAAACCAGAAACCCGATGACGACTAAATTGGATATGCGCAGATAGCGTTTTGCCTGTCTGATGGTCATGGTTTAACCCCTTTACAAAATAAAATACGCCTGAACGCCTAAGCAGCAATGGAAATCAGGCGATGTTATATAAACAATTATAACATTTAAATAGATTATTAACAATCTTTAAGCTGTTGACAAAATGTAACGAATAGAAGAATAAAAATAAGGAACGCCTGTGGGCGCATAACTATTGACTTTGCGTGTTAGCTGTGGTAATCTTTAGTTGGATTAATGTTAGCCCAGTGCAACCAATTTTAGTTGACACTGTAATTGCTCAAGGCTAACATGAATGCCCAAAAAAGGAGTTGTGATTATATGCTTCCGCTTACAATGGCGCGTGCCGGTGAGGAGACCAATATAAAAAGGATTTCCGGCAAGGACGAAACCCGGCGGCATCTCGAAAACCTGGGTTTTGTTGTGGGGGAAAATGTGATTGTCGTCAATGAGATGGCCGGCAATCTGATACTGAATGTCAAGGGCGCCAGAATTGCTTTGGACAAAACCATGGCGAACAGGATCATGGTTTAAGTTGTTTCAGGGGCCTGTTTTCCGGGCGCAAATTCGATTAAGGATAAGGTGATGAAGAGTTGAAAACACTGAGAGAGGCGAAGTGCGGCGAAACTGTGACGGTTCGCAAATTACACGGCGAGGGCGCCGTCAAACGCAGAATCATGGATATGGGTTTGACAAAGGGGACGCAGGTTTACATACGCAAAGTGGCCCCGCTGGGCGATCCTGTGGAAATTAACGTGCGCGGGTATGAGCTCAGTCTGCGAAAAAACGACGCTGAAATGGTCGAGATCGGCTGAGCGGCGTATGGCCGCGCGCTTGTTTTGAAATCGGCGCGGCTACAATGTTAGCTCAGGCAATCATTTAGGCCGCGCATCTGAACGTTTTTAGAGGAGTTATTCTAAATACCGTATAAGAACCTGACCGATCAGTTTTTTTAACGATGTTTAGTGTTTAAGCCAAAAGGGCTTAGCAGTGAATCGGTTTTCAAACAATTCATGGCTTAATGAAAGGATGAACAGGATAATGCCCATCAAGCTCGCTCTTGCAGGCAACCCAAATAGCGGCAAAACAACCATGTTTAACGATTTGACCGGCAGTTCCCAGTACGTCGGCAACTGGCCCGGGGTCACGGTGGAGAAAAAGGAAGGCAAGCTTAAAGGAAATAAGGATGTTGTCATTCAGGACTTGCCGGGGATTTACTCCCTGTCGCCCTATACGCTCGAAGAGGTCGTTTCGCGCAATTACCTTGTCAACGAAAAACCGGACGCCATCATCAATATTGTGGACGCGTCCAATATTGAGCGCAACCTCTATTTGACCACGCAGCTCACAGAGATCGGCATCCCCGTCGTCATCGCGCTGAATATGATAGATATTGTACGCAAAAACGGCGATGTGATCGACGGTAAAAAACTTGGCGCGGCCCTTGGCTGCGATGTGGTGGAGACGTCCGCACTCAAAGGAGAAGGGTCGAAAGAAGTCGTCAACAGGGCGATTGCCGCCTCCAAAACAGGGGGTTCGGAACCGGCGCATAATTTCGGCGACAGGGTCGAAGACGCTTTGGGCCAGATCGCGGGACTGATTGATGGAAAGCTCACCGGCAACACGCGCTGGTACGCGATCAAGCTTTTTGAGCGCGATCAAGAGATTTTGAAGGAAATTCACCTCGACGCCGACATCAGGCAGGATATCGAGGGCATCATCACGGAGTGCGAGAGCGCCATGGACGATGACAGCGAGAGCATCATTACCGGCGAGCGCTATACATACATCGATAAAGTCATTAAGCAGTGCGTTAAGGTGAAAAACAAACCGGGCCTTTCTGTCTCCGATAAAATCGACAGGATCGTGACAAACCGTGTGCTTGCCCTGCCGATTTTCGCTGTCGTCATGTTTCTTGTCTACTTCCTGTCCGTGTCCACGGTCGGTTCATGGATGACGGACTGGGTGAACGACAGCCTCTTTGGGGAAATGGTTCCCGGGGCCATAGAAGGCTTCCTTGAAAGCGTTGGGGCGGCGGATTGGCTCAGCGGCCTGATCCTGGACGGCATTGTGGCGGGTGTTGGCGCCGTGCTGGGCTTCCTGCCGCAGATGCTCGTGCTCTTCCTGTGCCTCGCCATCCTTGAGGACTGCGGCTACATGGCCAGGATCGCGTTTATTATGGACCGTATATTCCGCAAATTCGGGCTCTCAGGCAAATCCTTTATCCCGATCCTGATCGGAACAGGCTGCGGTGTGCCCGGTATCATGGCATCGCGCACGATCGAAAACGAAAGTGACCGGCGCATGACCGTTATCACAACGACATTTATTCCCTGCGGCGCCAAACTGCCCATTATCGCCCTGATCGCGGGCGCGCTTTTCCCCGGATCTGTCTGGGTGGCGCCCTCCGCTTATTTCATCGGCATCGCGGCGATTATCATGTCGGGCGTCATGCTTAAGAAGACGAAGTCCTTTGCCGGTGATCCGGCGCCCTTTGTCATGGAACTGCCCGCCTACCATGTGCCGGGCGTCAAGGGTGTGCTGGTCCACATGTGGGACCGCGGCAAGTCCTTTGTTAAAAAAGCCGGGACCATCATCCTGCTCGCGAGCGTTTTGGTCTGGTTCCTCAGCGGCTTCAGCTGGACTATGCAGATGGTGGATACGGAAGAGTCGATGCTCGCCTCTATCGGGCGTGTGATCGCCCCCATATTTGTGCCGCTGGGCTGGGGAGACTGGCAGGCGACCGTCGCCACCTTTACCGGCCTCATCGCCAAAGAAAACGTGGTGGGCACATTCGGCGTGCTTTACGGTTTCGCCGAGGTCGCCGAGGACGGCACCGAATACTGGTCC
>JAITVU010000082.1 GCA_031285645.1 Oscillospiraceae bacterium
TAGGTTTAAAATTGCGACACAATTTTAAATACGCGGCAAACGCCGCACGCCGCGAAGCGGCCTATACCTGCTGCATACGTCATATCCACGCAATGCGTGACAGCGGACTTTGCCCGCTGTGGTTTAAAACTGTATCAGTTTTAAACCTATATGACTATATAACATCAACTGGAAATAATCATGTTGTAATCAGGCGTAAAAGCCGGCTGGCCAGCGAAGGAGAGGTGGATATGATATAATTACTGTTATTATATCATATCCGCTTTATTTTCGCTAAAAAGAAAAACGCCACCAAAAGGTGGCGTTATTTTGTGCGCTTTATTACTTAGTCGGAGAAACCGGACTCCACCAGCTTGACAAGCCCTTCAACAGCCTGTTGCTCATCCGAGCCGTCCGCGATGACTTTTATGGTTGTGCCGCCGACAATGCCGAGCGACAAAACGCCGAGAAGGCTCTTGGCGTTGACGCGGCGCTCTTCCTTTTCAACCCAGATGGAAGATTTATACTCATTGGCCTTCTGTATGAAGAAGGTCGCAGGGCGGGCATGAAGGCCGACCTGGTTTTGTACGGATACTTCTTTAACAAACATTTCTCAAAACTCCCTTAATTATAGATGGCATATTAGTCATACGCAACGTTATTGTTTTTACAGGACAATTATAGCACAAACTACCCCTCAGTCAACGCCGCGCCCGCCGGATAGCGGATAAAACAGGGTATTTTCTGTTGAACCGCCAACTTACGCTCAAAAAAAACCGCTTCTTTGTTCATTATATCCATAATATTTTCCACAATCATATACACTTTTACAATTAATCGAAACGGGTATAGTCATATGGATGCTTGAGAAACCACGGATTCCTATGTATCATTATGACGCGGCCCCAACTATTTATACAAAAAATCCATCTGTTTCCATATCTGAAACAAGACGTCCCGGCGTCCCGACGCCTTACCGAAGAACCAATTTTATACGAGCTTTCTCAGATCATCGAGCTCTTCCGATATCAGGCGCATGAACCCAAGCATGGCTGGATCATGCCCCAGATAACCCAGTGCCCTTTCGACGGCCTTCCTGAAGCCGGAATCCAGATGACGCCCGTCCCAAAGAGGGCACATACGACGTCCGCGGGGATCCGGCAGGGCGGAAACGGCGCCGTTTGCGCTGATATGCGGCGCGAGAGGAAAAATGCGGCAGGACAAGGGCCTGTATGCCCGGTTGCATGTTCCCGGGCAGGAGAGAAGCCATGCGCGGCTGCCCATATAGCGGAAGCGCGAAACCTTGAATCCGGGGATATTGGCAAGCCTGGCCGCCTCGCCGGGGAAGAGCAGCATGCCGTAGTCGTCGCCCTGGCAGCACGCGGCGGCGCAAAGGCGGCCGCAATCGGCGCGGATGGGCGTTCGATCCCCAATGAGATCGTTTGCGCGCCGGATCATTTTATAGAGATTGGCGGCCATCGTGGTCCTCTCCTTCCAACTCTTCGGCTTTTAATGTGTCAAGAAACGCGCGGTCCCGCTCGCTCAGCGGCGCGCCGGCCAGCAAATCCGGGCGCACGCGCCGGGTTTTATCCAGGGATTGTTCGCGCCGCCAGTTTGCAATGTTGGCGTGATGCCCGCTGAGCAGGATGTCGGGAACGGTCCGGCCGTTCCACTCATAGGGCTTTGTATAGTGGGGGTATTCGAGCAGTCCCTCGCTGTGGCTCTCCTCCTGCCAGCAGATGTCGTCGGCCAAAACGCCCTCGCACAAGCGGCCGATGCAGTCGGTCAGCACAAGGGCCGGCAGTTCGCCGCCGGTGAGGACATAATCGCCGATTGAGAGTTCCTCGTCGGCGATTTCATCCAAAACACGCTGGTCCACACCTTCGTAATGCCCGCATAAAATGCACAGGTTCGGCAATTGGGACAGCTCGACGGCCCGCTTCTGCGTGAGCGTTCTGCCGCCGGGCGACATATACACAACATGCGGCCTTGCGCCGCCCAGCTGGAGCAGGACGGCCCTGTAGCAGTTGTAGATGGGGTCGGCCTGCATCAGCATGCCCTTGCCGCCGCCGTAAGGGGTGTCGTCGGTACGCCCGTGCCTGTCGAGCGTGTAATCGCGGATGTGGTGGCAGCGGATGTCGAGCTTGCCCGCCGCGCGCGCGCGCCCGATGATGCTTGTGGCGATGACGGGCTCGAACATTTCGGGGAAAAGGGTCATAATGTCAATGCGCATCGTCAAAAAGCCCCCTTAGCGGCCGGATGCGCATGAGCCCCTTCTCCATATCCATATCGGCCACAACGTCGGGAATCGCGGGAATAAGCCTTTTGATTCCGTTTTCATCCGTAATTTCGTACACATCGTTCGCGCCTGTCTGCATGACGTCACTGACTTTCCCGTAGAGAAAATCCGTGTCCGCGTCGCGCACGTCAAGGCCCAAAAGGTCCTGAAGAAAGAATGCGTCGTCCCGCGGCGCATCCTCTCTGTCAATATATAATATTTGCCCCCGCAGTGTGACGGCTTCGTCAATACCGTCAACGCCGGACAGTTTGAGTATGACCATGTTTTTATGCGGGCGGGCGCGCTCCACAGTAAGCTTTTTTTCTCCCTTATCCGTGTAGAGCGCCTTAAAGGCACACAGATATTCGGGGCTGTCGCACCAGTGCTGAACTTTAATTTCGCCCCTGATGCCGTGCGTCGAGACGATTTTTCCACATTCCAGATATTTTTTCTTCATGGAACCGGCCTTTCAATTGAATGCTGATTTGTAAACAGGTCAGGATGCCTTTGCGGAAAAGTCCACTTTTTGGGGGAACACGGGTCAATAAAATTGCGGCGCCGAAGGCGCCGCACGGTGCGGTTAATACTGGAGGTCGTAGTCGACAAGATTCAGGCCCGGTGTTTTACCCGCCGTGTAGGCCGACAGATTTTCAGAGAAAATCGCCAGACCCCTCTCCATGTAGCGGTCGGTGCCGCCCGCGTTGTGGGAGCCGATGTAAACATTGCGCATACCCCACAGCGGGGAATCGGCCGGCAGGGGCTCGGGGTCGACGACGTCGAGCCCGGCGCCGGCAATCGCGCCCGTTTCCATGGCCCTGACAACGGCGTCCGTATTCGTCGTGTTCCCGCGCCCCACGGCGATGTAGACGGCCGTGTTTTTCATGGCGGCGAATTCGGCGTCGCCGAATAAACCCACAGTCTCATCCGTCCCCGGCAGGATGTTGACGACGTAATCGCTCTCGGCGAGAAGCGTGTGCAAGCCGGCCGTATCGACCATCTTATCAATGTGCGGCGCGTCCTTGCCTGAGCGCCGGCAGCCGAGCGTGCGCATGTTGAAGGCCTTGGCGAGCCGCGCGAGCTCTACGCCGATCGCACCGGCGCCGACAATGCCGATTGTTTTGTCATGGATTTCCGTCAGTCCGCCGATGTCGGAATAGTCGTGGTTCCAGCGCTTGTTCATCTGATCAATATGGATATTGAAGAGCTGGCGCGAAAACGCCATCATAATGCCGAGGACGGTTTCGGATATGGAATTGGCGTGTACGCCGCTCGCGGTCGTGAGAAAAATGCCGCGCTCCCGAAGCCGGGCAAAGGGTACGGAATCGACGCCCGCGCTCATACATTGGATCCATTTCAGGTTTTCGGCGTACTCAAGCACAAAAGGTATTTTGTCGCCCCAGCCGATGAATATTTCGGCTTCCTTCATTTGCGGCAGGTGCCGGTTGCGGTCCTCACACACAATAGTTTCCCAATCGGGCAGCTTGCTGTGCAGTTCCTCTATTAATTTGGGCACGTTGTCGGCAATAATAATTTTGCGCATATCCTTCTCCCATTCACCCATAATGTTTTGTATAAAGACCGCTTTTGTACGGCAGAGCTTGTATGACACAGGAACAGGCTCTTTTATCGGCGATACATGCATAATTATACCATTTCCGGCGGCGGAGTGCAAGGCTGGACGCTTGACAGGGTGTATACGAGACTTTATACTGATTATATACATATGAATGAACGGTCATATGTTGAATGCCGGGCAACATTTCAAGCATGCGGAGCCGCAAGTTGCGGATGTCTGCCCAACACCACGTTTGTGGAGAAAAGGAACTCTATGAAACAGTCCGCGATCTGCCAGGAATGCCACATACACAAAGACGCGCTGGAAAAGGCGGGCATGATCATGCCCGATGATGAAAAACTCTTTAATTTAGCTGAGTTTTTCAAAGTGTTCGGGGATTCAACGCGGATCCGCATTATTGTTGCGCTGCTGTCGGGGCCGATGTGCGTCTGCGACATATCGGCTCTGCTGGAGATGAACCAGTCGGCGATTTCACATCAGCTTCGGCTGCTGAAAACGCACCGACTTGTCCGGTCGCGCCGGGAGGGGAAGAGCGTGATTTACGCGCTGGACGATGATCATGTGGCCTCTATCCTCTTCCAGGGCCTCAATCACATGGATGAGGCTGAGACGGTCTAAATGACTACTTACACAACAGCACATATTTGGATTGGCTTGATAAAGTCAGGAAGGATATTGACATCGCCAATATAGCCGAGGGCAGGGTGCCCCGGTTTACTTACTTTTACATCCGCGAAGAGGATGATAAAATTGTTGGCATGATCGCCGTCCGCCTGGCGCTGAACGAATTTTTACGCAACGAAGGCGGCCATATCGGATATTGTGTAAGGCCAGGTGAACGCCAAAAAGGATATGCGACACTGATGCTCAAAGGCGCATTGCAATTTATTCGTGCAATTGGACTATCCGATGCCATACTGTCATGTGACAAGGAGAACGAAGCTTCCGCAAAAGTCATAAAGAATTGTGGAGGCCGATTGGATGCTGAATTTTACAGCGACACTATTCACGAGGTGAAACAGCGCTACCATATTAAGCAGACCGTTTAACCGCTGTTATCTCATATTCCCATGACCATTGGAACCCCGCAGAAAGCGAATCGCTACCGCTTTCTGCTTTTTTATGTCACGTCCCTTAATTCACGCTTCTTTAAGCGCGGCGGGAGCGAGATTGTGAGGCCCATATTCGCGTATGGGATCAGACAGGTTGTTTCGCGAAAATACGGCGCGGCGTGGCGTTTGCCGGCCATATCCATGTTTTCAGATACCGGCGATATCCCTGATGACGGCGCCCGCGGCGATAAAACCCGCGACAGGGGGCACGAATGAAACCGATCCCGGCGTCTGCCTTTTTGGATGCGCGCCGTCCGGAACGGACACCGGCTCAGGGGTAAGGGGCTGTTCCCTGGAATAGACCACGCGCAGCGCTGGAACGCCGCGCTTTTTTAGTTCCCGGCGCATGACGCGGCAGAGCGGGCAGACGCTGGTCTCATTGATGTCGGCAATCTCAAAGCGCGTGGGATCCAGTTTGTTGGCGGCGCCCATGCAGCTGATGAGCGGAACCCCGTTTTCATGCGCCCACTGCGCCACGGCAAGTTTAGCCGAGACGGTGTCTATGGCGTCAACGATATAATCCAGGTTCCCAGGGAGAATAGACGCAATGGTATCGGGCAGGCAGAAAACTTCAAGCGTTTCAATATGGATATCCGGATTGATGGCGCAGGCACGCCCGGCCATCACATGCGTTTTATATTGTCCGATCGTTTGCGTGGTGGCATGCAGCTGCCGGTTGAGATTTGACGGGCTGACGACATCGTCGTCGATAAGGAGAAGGTGTCCTACACCGCCGCGTACAAGAGCTTCCGCCGCATACGAGCCGACGCCGCCGACGCCGAGAACAGCCACACGGCTTACAGCCAGTTTGTTGATGGTTGCGTCTCCGAGAAGAAGCGCCGCGCGGGATAAAAAAGACTCCATGGTACCCTCCCTTTTGAATATTTAACGCTATCATAACGCATCAGGGCCCGTAAATGCAAGAAATGCTTGTGAGGCGGCGAAAATCTTCTGATAAAATAAACATATTTGCCTAAAGTTTCTAATGGAATGGGCGAACTATTTTATAAGTGAGATCGGGTTAATGACTTGTTGCCAAAACAAATCGATATTTTTTTAACACAATAACCCTTGATTATCATTTAAGCTTGCAGTACAATAGTAAGATAATCAGTCACAAGCTAAGCATGGATGCGTGTCCTTGTGACTGTATATCAAATATAATACCAAGGAGGTACAGAATGGTTATTCAACACAATCTACCGGCACTGAACTCCCATCGTCAGCTGGGCATTAACAACAGCGCCACAAGCAAAAACCTCGAGAAGCTCTCATCCGGCTTTAAGATCAACCGCGCCGGCGACGACGCCGCGGGCCTCGCGATTTCAGAAAAAATGCGCGGCCAGATCCGGGGACTGGGTATGGCTGAACAGAACGCGTCCAACGGTATCAGCCTGATCCAGACAGCCGAGGGCGGCCTCAACGAGACCCACGCGATCCTGCAGCGTAT
>JAITVU010000104.1 GCA_031285645.1 Oscillospiraceae bacterium
AAGCAGCTTCATCATCTCATATTGCAGTGTCGTGAGATGGTCGGCGCTTGAGTTGTAGATAAAGGTGTCGAACCAGTTGTTCCACGCCCCCACCGCGCTCCACAACGCGACAGTGGCCAAAACAGGCTTGATACAGGGCATGATAATCTGCCAATATACGCGGAAATATCCCGCTCCGTCAACAATCGCGGCCTCTGAAAGGCTCTCGGGCAAGGACTGGATGTTGGATTTTATGACCATGATGCTGAACACGCCGAACATATTGGGCAAAACATAAACCCAGAACGTGTTCAAAAGGTGCAGGCTCTTCATCAGGAAGTAGTTCGGAATAAGGCCTGCCGATATGTACATCGTGATCAGGAAATATGACGTGATGAATTTTTTGCCGATGAGCTCCTCGCGGGATATAACAAACGCGATAAGCGATGCCGTAAAGACGCCCAGCACGGTCGAGATCAATGTTCTGAGCACTGAGTTAATCGCCGCCGTGATCATCAGCTCGTTCCTGAAAACCATTTCATAACTGTAGGTTGAGAAAATACGGGGGGCAAAAGTGATGCCGCCGCGCAACGTATCCATCGCGTCGTTGAAAGAAACCGCGACCGTATTCCAGAACGGATAGATCATAACGATCGCCACAATAACCATGATCAGCCCGTTGACACAGCTGAAAACAATCGGTTCAAGGCTATATGGTCTGCGCAATCTGCGTGTTTTCGCCATCTGTTTAACTGCCATACCGGCTTCCCCCCTTATAACAGGCTGCTTTCTCCCAGCATATTTGCGATCTTATTGGTGCCAAACACCATGACTATCGAAATCACTGACTTAAATATGCCGGCGGCGGTAGCCAGTGAGTAGTTGCCTATATTAATACCATATTTGATGACAAAAATATCAATTGTCTGCGACACGTCCGCAAGCAACCCGCCGCCCAGCAAGTACTGGACCTCGAATCCCGCGTTCAGAATCCACCCCAGATTCATGATTAGCAGCACAACAATGGTCGAGCGGATACCGGACAGGGTTACATGCCACATCTTCTGGTAACGATTCGCGCCGTCAAGCGACGCCGACTCGTACAGCGCCGGATCAACACCGGATATGGCGGCGATGTAGATAATCGAGTTCCATCCCATTTCCTTCCACACATTTCCGAATGTCACGACCCACCAGAAATATTTCTCTTCCCCAAGGAAAAGAATGGGCTCCTTTATAAGGCCAAGCGACATAAGCAGGTTATTGATCGCGCCGTTGTTCCCTGTAGACAGCATGGACGACATTAGAGAACAGACGATAACCCAACTGAGAAAATGAGGCAGATAAGAGACGGACTGGACAATGCGCTTGGCCCCTTTCAGCCGTATTTCGTTGAGCAAAAGCGCAAAAGTAATCGGGAATATAAAGCCCGCGATATGGATCATCAGGGACATACACAGGGTGTTGCGGAACGCCCGCCAGAACTCAATATTGCTGAAAAGAAAGTTGAACTGATAAAGCCCCACAAAAGGTGAGCCGGCGTATCCCAGCGCGGGTTTGAATTGCTGGAACGCCATGATCCACCCGGAAAGCGGATAATATGAAAATATAAACGTGTAAATCATGCAGGGGATAATCATTATGTACAGGGTCTTATGAGAAAGCATTTTTTTGAAAGTGCGCGACGCTTTACCCATCATCTCACCTTCCTCAGAGTGATTAAAAGTTATAATCAAGCAAATTCAAGATCTCATCAAAGCTTTGCTTCAGGCACAAATCCAGCCTCGCGCCCTCATAAGCATCAGAAACCACACAATAGCATCGGGAATAAATAAGCGGAAGAGAAGGACATTGAATTTCCCGCCGTATTAGGCAGAAAGCAAATAGTAACGGTCCGGTTATTTTTTACTTATGCTATAGGTTTTAAAAAAACGGGAGAGAGGATTACTCTCTCCCGTTTCAGACGGATATTTAGTATTACATCGCCATTTTAACAGCGATCTGGCGCTCAATTTCACCAAAATAGGTTTCCAGATCAAGTTGGTTGTATTCGGCCACGAAGCTCGCCCAGTTGGACTCAAACTCAGCTTCCGTAGCGGAAATGATGATTCTCGGATACCATTTAACGCAAAGGTCGTTAATCTGATTCTTCACGATTAACGGGGTACCGCCATCCTCAAGCACGAAAGCCCAAACAGGGAAATACTTTTCGCGCTTGACGGGCGGAGACATAATACCGGCCGGAAATTTCACGTTGTAATGGCCAAAGAACTCTTTGTCATAATCGGACATCGCCGCGAGGAACTCGTCAGCGGAATGCTCGGGATCGCAAGGCATGCCGTCGGAAGCGTACAAGCCATGCCATTTCGGGGCAAAGTTGTAAGCGCACCAGGCGGTCTTGTCGCGTTTCTCGGCGGGATCCAGCCAAATAGCGCGGCCAGCTTCCGTCAGGACTTTATCCGTGCCGTTCGACGAATAGACCCAGTCTTTGCCTTCAACGCCCCAGCGCATCCAGTCCTGAACTTCGCGCTGCATCAGCCAGTCGAAGTACTCAAGCACGCGGTCAACATCTTTACAGTTGTTTGTGATCGCAATGCCGTTAACGGCGTCGGGCTGGCCGGTGGGCTCATCCATATAACCGTCCGTATAGCCCGGTGAAGCAAGCGGAACCGCGACATAGGTGCGCTCAAATTTGCCGTCGTTCTTGAGCACGTTCAGGCCGTTTCTGAAGTTCCAGACCTGATCGAAAAAACCGAGAACCGCGCCCGTGGTGATGTCGGCTATGTATTCATCGAATGTCTTTGTGAATGTGGCGGGATCAACGATGCCGTTGTGATAAGCTTCGTTCAGCCTTTTGTAATAATCTTTGGCTTCGTCATTGATGTGATAGGAGGACACCTTGTAACCATTGGCTTCGTCAACAAAGACTTCGCCCTGATTACTAAAGCCCATCAGGCAACCGACAGGCGCTCTGAGGCCCCAGTTGCGCCAGTCGTCCATGAGGATTTCAAAGCCCATGGTCTGAACGCCGTCAATTTCAGGGTTTTTCGCTTTATACTCTTCAATAAGCGTGAAATACTCGTCAACAGTCTTTGGAATCGGATAACCGGCATCCGCCAAAACAGCTTTCTGGATAAAGAATCCAATCTGCGCCTCAAACACAGGACGGAATGTTGTGAAATCATTTGTCAGCTGCGGATTTGAGGGGAGTGAGTACGCGTGGCCGTCTTCAGCCGTCATGTACGGAAGAAGCGCCCCGTTATCGATCTGCATCCACAGGTTCGGATAATTCTCAAGCTTATCTTCCAGCGGAACCAAAGCCTTGGCTTCAATCAGCTTGGAAAGGGAGTCGCCGGCGAAAATAAGGTCGGGATAGTCGCCGCCCGCCATCATAACGCCGAGCTTCTGGGCAAGATCGCCCACGAGGAATTCCCACTTGATTGTGACGCCCGTCAACTCCGTGATCTTCGCGAGCGCTTCGTTCCCGGACGCCGGAGCCTGACCGGGGTCGCGGATGAACATTGTGAACGTAATGGGGTCGTTCGCATTGCTCATGGGGGCTACGCCGACTTCGGGATCAACGGCCCCCGCATCAGTTGAACCGGCCGCCTGGGAAGAGCTTTGGCCGGAAGCCGGATCGGCCGCGGAGGACGGCTGTGCGTCTGACGACGGTGTCGTGCCGCAAGCCATCATAGTCACAATGAGTGTTGCCGTCAACAGCAGTGTAATAACTTTTTTACATAACATCAATGGATACCACCCTTCGCTATTTACTAATGTCATTATAGAATCGCTTTGTGAAAATGCCAATATATTTTTTGCACATAATAGTTATTTATTATTCAATATACATATAAAATTAAGCCTTGTCATTCCTCCACAGGATTTTTATATATTTAACGCAATATGTGACAACGTGCATTTTTTTATTAATAATTGTTTGTTTTCCATGATATATGTTGCAATATTTTTACACAGTCAATACGACCTTGAAAATCACAAAAATGCACATAATCTTCATCAGGTTTGTCCCATGATGAAGATTATATGTTGAGATCCTTTACTTTTTATGC
>JAITVU010000126.1 GCA_031285645.1 Oscillospiraceae bacterium
CAAAAAGCCCTTGTAATATGCGCAAAGCGCGTATTAAGAGTCATGTATGCTGTTTTGCCAATGAAATCTGTCTTCTCCACGTCTCACCTATACTGCCGATTATGCAACATCAGGCGCGCCGGACATCATCATCTCCTAATGCAAGTTGCCGTATACCCATTATACAGGCATCGGCGGCGCGAGTCAATCATATGGCCTGCGTGTGATATTTTGCGTTAGAGCAAGGCGTATTTTGTTTTTCTCGGAAAACAGGCGGTGTCGGTCTTGTAACACGGGCGGATCATTTTTAAAATTTCGGCCATATGCTATAGAAG
This sequence comes from Oscillospiraceae bacterium, assembly GCA_031285645.1. Classification (GTDB taxonomy): domain Bacteria; phylum Bacillota; class Clostridia; order Oscillospirales; family Ruminococcaceae; genus WRAV01. The sequence continues at coordinate 315 of JAITVU010000126.1, forward strand.
CACTGGATATGAAGAAATCCTAAAGCCGCCAATCCACCGCGCTTTTAAAAGCGCGCTCCTACGCGCCACTTTGTGGCGCGTAGCTTTGGCAGCAAGCTGCCAAAGGGGATTGGCGGCGCGGCATTCATGCTCGTTCCCAACACGCCCGGCGCCTGACGTAAAGCCGGCTGTAATCAGCCGGCCGCCTAAAGCGCCATGCCCTGTGCGCTCAGGTTTTGCCGGAGCGCGGCTGTGTCAATTTTTCGTGGCGTTGTCCGCTCCTTTATCGCCATGGCCATGGCAGTGGCCGCGGCCTGCCCGGTCTGGATACAGGCCTGGACTTGCCGGATGCAGCTGAGCGCGACGGGATCGGCGCAGATACACCGCCCCGTTACAAGCAGGTTTTCGGCCTTAACCGGCACAAGACAGCGATAAGGGATTGTGGCGGCGCGGCCCTTCTGCCCATAAATATGCAGATTCCCGACGCCTTCCTCCACATTGCCCTCTTCCCACCGGTTATCAACGGAATGCATATCATAAAAGCGGGGGAAAAGGGCGATGCCGTCGTCAAATTTCGTATCGTTTTCAATGTCGTGGAACGTCAGCTCATACTCGGCGTCGATGCGCCGGCTCTCCCGGAAACAAATTTCGGGCGTGATAAACGCCAGCTCAATATTTTCCATGCCGACAATGTTCTTGCGCATATAGTCGATCACTTCCTCAATCTGCCTGCGCGCCCGGATCTCGGCCGCCGAGACCTGTTCAGAATCCGTGGCGTCCACCCCGTACAGTTCGGTGAAATTGAGGTGCTGGATAATACCGCCCTCCGTCAGCGAACACACGGAAGGAATGCGGCCGTGCGAGAGCCCCCATATCCCCGCGTCGCGAAGGCGCCGCATCATCCCCGTTACAGCTCCGACCGAGCCGGGCAAGTGGCGGAACGTCTCCACATCAACACCCGCCACAGCAAACATCAAGGTGCCGGGCTGGCAAAGCCCGTCTGTTTTACGCCCCATTTTATAGGGAACCCCGGCAAAATACGCGATGTCACCGTCACCTGTTGCATCGATGACCATTCTGGCCTTAAAGGCGGTTGCCCCCTGCTTCGTATGCACAAGGACAGCGTCGATGCATCCATCCTTCATCAGCACATCGCTGACAAATGAGTGAAAGTATATTTTGATTTTTTCCCGCAGCACAAAATCATCGAGAAAGATCTTGAGATATTCGGTGTGGAAGCTCTCGTGGGCCGTGACAAAAAATGAGCGGCCGTACCGGGTGCGGTACTGTGTTTCCAGCTCGCGCGCGATGCCTGACGTGGCAAAACCGGCTTTAGCCGTAAAATGATTGTAAAGGCCCACGGAACCCCCGGTAACAGTGCCGCCGAGAAAGCCGCGCCGCTCAAGCAGCACGACGCTGAGTCCCTGACGCGCGCCCGCGATGGCGGCGGCGATTCCGGCGGGACCTCCGCCCACGACAAGCAGGTCCGCCTCTTCTTTTACAGTTGCCGTGCGCTCCGGTATTGTCACATACATAGCAAAATCTCCCTCTGTTAAATAATCAAACGGCCGTTTCGCCGGATATCAAGTATGCCTATTAGGTCAATCCAAGGTTGTCACCATGTATCGCGCAGTCCCAAACGCCGCAAATCCCCTTTGGCGGTTTACCGCCCAAGCCATAGCGCATGCGTGCATGCGCTATGGAGCCGCGCTTTTTAAAGCGCGGCGGATTTGCGGCTCCGGGCGCTCCCGCCTTCAGAGTTTATGGGCGAAATCCGGGGCATCCCCCCATGGATCAGCAAGCGCGGAACACATGCCTGAATTGATTATAATCCCCCTTGGCTTCCGATGCAAGAAAAGGCATGGATTTCTTTACAGCACTCCCTTAGTATGTTATGATATCAATGAAACGCCCCTGGGGTGGGAATTATGGTCAATATGCTGTAAAAGGTTCTCTGCTTAACGTGTATTGATCGCACGGAACGCCGCTTTTTCTGTTTTTACATATTTTTGTTTTAAAGCGGCTTTACTGTCAATTCTTTTGCTATGCCAGCGGGTCATAAATAAAAACACGCATAACCGCGCGGCGTTAAGCCGGCTTCTTATGCGGCAGGAAAGGAATCCCACATGGCCAAAATAAAAATCGGTTCCCCCTTGTTTATTGTCCGCGATCTCTATGAAAAAGATCTGTTCGGCGTCTTGGAGAAAATTGCCTCTATTGGTTTTGACGGCGTTGAATTTGTCGGTCTTCGCGGGTATAAGGCGGCGGATATACGCCAGAAAATGGACAGCCTTAAAATGGAAACCATCGGCAATCATGTCAATGTCCGGGAGTTTTCAGCCGACCCCAAAAAGGTTATTGACGACCATAAGACTCTGGGCTGCAAATATATCACCCTGGCCTGGCCGGATAAGGCAATTATAACCGGCTCCCCCGAATTTGAGGACGTCGTCTCCCAGGTTCGCGCCTTGTGCGATACCTGTTATGAGAACGGCTTTACCCCCATTTATCATAACCACAACTTCGAGTTTGGCTCGGACCCGTCCTGGGTCCATATTTTGATGGAGGCCTGCAAAGATCAGAAACTTTGCCTCGAGCCCGATCTCGGCTGGATGACCTATGCGGGCTCGGATCCGCTCTCCTACCTCACACAGTACAGGGACGCCATGCCCATTATCCACATGAAGGATATTTATGTCAAAGATTTCTCCAAGGTCGGCCCCGGCGTCGAGCATCGCGGACTGAAAAACAATCCGGATACAGGATATTTTGAGTTCCGGCCCACCGGATACGGCGTCGTGAATTTCCCCAGGCTCCTGCCGTATATACTGGACTGCAATCCGGACTGGATCATTCCCGATCACGATCTCGCCTACGAGCGCGATCCCTTTGACGATTTGCGCCTGAGCTATGACTATACGGTCAAGTTGCTCGACATTCAGGCCTGACGGTGACAAGCGGCACTTGATGCTTAAAGGTTTTAGCAGGCCGCCTTTGTCGTAAGACGAGGGCGTTCGGACAGTGAGATAAAGACCTTGCAGGGACTCAGCCCCTCCAAACCACCCCGCCAAAGGGACAGCGTCCCTCCGGATGTTCGTCTGATAAAAAGCGTATAGTACACGGTTAAAACGCCACATTCAAACAGCACTGCTGTTTATTGGCTGTATCCGCGGGCAAAGCCGCGCTTGTATGTTATACAAGCGCGGCTTTGCTTTTATGCTTTATACTAATATCCCATTAAAAAGCAGATAAAATGGCGCGATGCGTTTTGGAAAAAAGGCGTTTTGAACGATCATTTTATTGCCCTTTTTAACGGATATTAGTATTAGCCAAAGCCTTTTTGCCCGAGGCCAAGTCGCCAAACATCCCAATGACAATCATCAGGGCGCGCACAAGCGACGGCGCCTGGGTTTTGCCTTTTCCTTTTCCCGCCACAAGCGGCTTATACAGCGCATGCACGGGCATCCCGTCCATCATGGCCGCCGCATAGGCCAGCACGGCGCTGTCAAGCCCGGATACGCGCATCTCGTCTTCATGGTGGGCCATATATTTAAGGACGGCGTCCAGCATGTAACGCGCGCGCTTTTCCGGGGACGGCGCGGCGTAGAGCGCCGCCAGGGCCGCGTCACATATGTCTTTTCGTGTTTTCTTCGGCAGCAGCTGAAAAAGATCCGACAAGGTGTGCACCATATTGCAGAAACTACATTTTTCCTCCGACGGGTCCGCGATTAATTCGCCGTATTCGTCCGTTTCATACATAAAGTTGGAGTGGGGATAAAAAATATCACGTATAGTCGCCTCATCCTGGGCGGTCGGATCGACGCGTGACGCGATAACGGCGGGCGGCACGACATTGTCCAGCATTGAGGAGACGGGGTCGAATTTATTCTGGTAAAGGACGATGCAGGGCGCCGCCGCCGCAACGCGGTCACGCTGCTTCTCGATAAATTCCTTGTTGAAGCCGGGCGCGTTAAAAGCGGCGCATATCGTGATCTGTTCCCTGATGCGCGCCGGAGCCATGATAGCGGCGTAGAGCGCCAGATTGCCGCCAAGCGAGTGCCCCGTCACGGCAAGTTCGCCATACCGGGTGCGCCCGTACCGCGCCCAGTAATCGTCCACCCTTGCCTGTTGAGGCGTCGGCGATAGATAAGAAAGGGCTAAATCGGTGACATAATCGTTTTTGTAATAACGGTTGCCCAGAAGCTCGCTGCCCCTGAACGCGACGACGCTCTCCCCTTCGGGCGAGCGGTATGTACAGCCGTAAAAGCCTGTCTGGCCCGGTCTGTTGTCGTCAAAAATATCTTCAATCAGCCATTCGGAAAACTCCGGGCTTGCCGTTTCCAGAAAGTCGGACCAGAGGACGCTCTCTTCGGGAATGTCGGAAAATCTGTTGTTTATGTAGGCCATGCCTAAAGGCTCCGTGAGATAGTAGTCGGCCATTGTCGCAACAGTCATGCCCGATCCTTTGTCCATCGCCGGGACCGCGTCGAGATAACAAAGCTGTGAAAAAAAATGAAGCGTTTTTGATTTGAGCATAAGACCTCCTCATTTCCGCGCCTCCGGCGGTTTACCGGGGACTTCGCACTGCCCCGCCGGGTTTTGGCATATACCTATACATATGCAAAAAAATCTGTTTTTGCCCGAAAACAGATTCTTTTCTATAGCGAACGGTGCGAAGGCCGCGAAGCGGCTCCCATACCTGCCCGCCGCGCTTCGCGCGGGCAGGTATGGGAGCCGCTGTGGATTAAAAGCGGTCCGGTCTTGAAGCTATATGACCATATCCGTATTTGAAAATCGATTGGAATTTTCATATATTGCGTCACAGCGTCAATACTTAAAGAGTCAGACAATCTTGATATATTAGCGGAGACGTCATGAGAGTCATAAAAATACTGTTTAAATTTTTGTTCAGCCGCCTGTTTCTAGTCGCGTTAATGATTGCCATCCAGGTGTTTCTTCTTGCCGGCGCCGTTCTGTATTTCACCAATTCGGTTTTTTATATTTATCTGGTCTGCCACGCCCTAAGCTTTCTTGTCGTGCTGGCTATTTTGGGCAATAACGACAATCCGTCGTACAAAATCACATGGATTATCGCAATCCTGCTGTTCCCCGTCGCGGGCGGCGTTTTTTACCTCGCCTTCGGCAGCAAGCGCATGCCGAAAAGCCTGGAAAAGCTTCTTGAGCGCACTGTTGAGGACATGCACGCCTATTTGCCCAAAAACGAGGATGTCGACAATGAGACCCAACTGCTCAACAGGCAGACAATAACACAGAGCCAGTATATTTACAATGTGACGGGCTGCCCCATGATGGCGGGCACACCCTCAAAATACTACGCGGTGGGCGAGGACATGTTTGAGGATATGATGGCCGAAATAAAAAAGGCCCGGCGCTATATCATGCTGGAGTTTTTTATTATCGAGCCCGGCATTATGTGGGACAGCATCTTAAATATGCTCAGGCAGAAAATGCGCGAGGGCATCGCCGTCTACCTGATGTACGACGACCTCGGCACGATTAACACCCTGCCCAAGGGCTATGACAAAATTCTGAAAAGCATGGGCATCAAGCTGTGCGTCTTCAATCCCTTCCGCCCCCGGGCCAGCGCCATGCTCAATTACCGCGACCACCGCAAACTCCTTGTTATAGACGGCGCCACCGGATTTTGCGGCGGCATCAACCTCGCGGATGAATACATCAACAAAATAGACAAGCACGGACACTGGAAAGACACGGGCGTCATGCTCAAGGGCGAAGCGGTATGGGAAATGACCTTGCTCTTTTTGCAGATGTGGCAGTTCGCAACCCGCCAAAAGATGGACTTCGGCTCCTTTCAGCCCACTAAAACCACCCTGCCCTCCGACGGGCTTGTCCAGGTGTTCGGGGACAGCCCGCTTGACAAAACCAACGTCATCGAGACAGCGTACCTGAACATCATTTCACGCGCGACCAAATATGTCTACATCACGACGCCCTACCTCATCATCGGCTACGAGATGGAGCAGGCATTGTGCAACGCGGCCCTCAGCGGCATCGACGTGCGCATCATCACGCCGCATATCTATGACAAGTGGTATGTGCATATGCTTACGCGCTCGCACTATAAGCGCCTGAGCGAATGCGGCGTCAAAATCTATGAGTACACACCCGGATTTATGCACGCCAAAATGTTTATCGCCGATGACAACATCGGCATGGTCGGCACCTGCAATATGGATTTCAGGAGCTTTTACCTGCATTTTGAATGCGGCGTCACGTTCTATAACGCCCGTATTATCGGCGCTGTCAAAAAAGATATCCTGGACTGCCAGCGCCTGTCCCATCTTGTATCCGTGCAGGAGGCGTCCCATGTCAAGCTCACAACACGCCTTATTCGCGCCGTGCTGCGCGTTTTCGCCCCGCTTTTTTAGTATGGATGCCATGTCCATGCCTGTCGGATATAGCAGAAGACCTTGGAGGAACTCTGTCCCTCCAAACCACCCTGCCAAAGGGATAACATCCCTCCGGACACCCACTATAGCTGTATAGGTTTATAATTGTGACACTATTTTAAATACGCGGCAAACGCCGCGCGCCGCGAAGCGGCCTATATGACTATATATGGCTATTCCATGTCTTTGGGCATGTAATACTAATATCCGTTAAAAAGAGCGATAAAATTATCGCTCAAAACGCCTTTTTTCCAAAACGCATCGCGCCATTTTATCTGCT
>JAITVU010000152.1 GCA_031285645.1 Oscillospiraceae bacterium
CGCGCTGTATAACGTTGGGCAAAGAGGTGCGCCTTATAACCGCGGACGGCGCGGAGCGCTGCGCCGCCGCCATTGACATCGACGCCGACGGCAGCCTGATCTGTTCCGACAGCGACGGCGTATTCTCTGTTAAAACGGGAGAAGTATCGGTGCGGGGACTGTACGGATATGTTTAACGGCATGTAATTATAGATTCAGGGATCGCGTGGAACAGAATAAAACCCCGGACAGTTTACTGTCCGGGGTTTTTGGCGTCGGGCGCCACCCCGCGCGCGTTCGAAAGCGCCCGCACTGTAATAATGATCTTTTCCCTGTTCTGCGGGCGCGAGCCAGATTCGAGCGCCGCAGCGCGATTATCGGACTCACGCGCAAAGCCCACACGCGCGCGGTTAGCCCTTTTTATTGAGAGCGCGGGAACGCTCTGAGACGTTATGTTCACTGCCGTTGACGTGCGGCTATGCTTCGCGTGTACACGGCACGATCATGCGGGGGCCAGGGGGCGGCGGGGAGCCCCCTTAACGTCTTTTGGTTCCTTTGTGACGAGACAAAGGAACTGCCCGTCGCGGCATGAGCGACAAGCCCGGCCTTGCTCAAAGGCCTTAAATGAACAGGAATATCCAATTCATTGCGACACCCGGAAAACAGCAAAGAGAAATAATATATGTTTTTTCAATAACAGAGAAATAAGCGCGCATCCGTACTGTTCAATTACCTTCCGGTTCATGGTATAATTGTCACGGAGATTGGAATAAAGTGGATGGTACGGATCAAAATCTCGAAGCACGTTTGAGTTTGCGGCGTCGGGGCCATGTTATTGACGCCTGCATGAATTCACAAATCCCGGTAATTTAAGATGATATTATAGCATGAGAATGGAGATGACGGCATGGCCAAAAATAAAAAAATGCGTATATTATATATTATCATGGTGGCGATTTTCAGCGTCACATTTTATTTCGGCATCATTGTTAACCCGAATTTTAATATCTACGATTTCTGCATGAACTTATCGTCGGAAGTGTTGGGGCTGGTCATTGCCATTGTTCTTGTCGATACGTATGTGCGCGAGAAACGGAAATAATTAAATGCTGTTAAAAAGCGATAAAACTTCGCTCAGAACGTGTTTTATACGTATGTCATTTAAAACAGTCTCAGGCGGCGCCCGATATAAGAAAGGACAAACTATGTTTGAAGCGCGCATTCTCTACATAAACAGGGACTTGACGCAGGCGGAATATCAGCGCTTTCTCGCGGTTGCCGCGCCGGAGAAAAGGGCGCGGATCGGGCGCTTCCGTTTTTTTGCCGACGCGCAGCGCGCCCTGCTTGGTGATATGCTGGCAAGGATGCTGGTTGCAAAGGCGGCAGGGCAAGACGGCAGGGGAATTTTGTTTGATGTGGGCGCGCACGGCAAGCCGTTCGTTTTGGGACGGCCGGATATCCATTTTAACATATCGCATGCGGGGCGCTATATTGCGGGGGCTGTCGACAGCAGCCCCGTGGGCATTGACATTGAGGTCATCACGCCTGTTAAAGAAAAAATCGCGGATCGTTTTTTCGCCGAGGATGAAAAGGCTTATATATCGGCTGTCGGGAGCGCGGAGAGCACAAGACGCTTTTTCAGCATCTGGACAAGGAAGGAGGCCTATATAAAAAGGGACGGCCGGGGCCTCGGCGTTCCGCTGCCCTCCTTCAGTGTGCTAAACGGAGAAAGCGCCAACGGAGCGCGTTATCATATGATCTTCAGCGATGAAAGCGCGATTGGCCATATTTGCACGCACAGGCCCGACCCACCCGCGTGCGCGATCTGGACGGTGGATGAGTTCCTGGGGGCATTTTGGGAATGAGCAGGCCGGCGCGGGTTTTGGAGGCGGTTAAAGGGCGGGACCGGAGATACCGTTTTGCAGAGGTTTCACACGGTACCAATAGCGGTAGCACGCGCTGAACCCCAATTCACCGTATAACCGCATGGCCGCTGTGTTATCGGCCACAACCTGCAAATAAGCGCCTTTCGCGCCACATTCCGCCGCGCTGTGCAGAAGGGTTTTGCAGAGGTCGCGGCCGTATCCCATACGCCGGTACCGCGGGTCCACAATGATATCATAAAGCCCCGCGAAATCCCGCTCGATCACACAGAGGCCGTAGGCCACGGCAATGCCGTCAACAAAGCAGGCGGCGCACAGGACGCGGTTTAAAATACTGTTTTGCATACGCCTTGCCGCAGGCACGGCCGAATCCGGCGTTTGGCTGAGACGGAAATACTGTTCCTGCCAGAAAGTGCTGATGCCCGCTTGTACAATGATGTTTTTGCTATGAGAAGCAATGCCGGGAATAGCCGCCGTCATCAGAACAGAAGGCGTGACGACACTGTACCCGCGCGCGCCCAGCGCCTCGTCCAAAACATCGTTGACAGGTGTGATTTTAAAAATTGTGGGGAGGTTTTGCGCGCTATACCGCTTTTCACATTGCGTAATTTTTTCAATCACGTCCGGCACATCAGGTTTGCACAGCATATTGACAGAGTTGGCGCGGCTTGTGTAACCGTTTGAAAAACGCAGGATCCACCCGTCATATAACACGGTGTGAAGCGACGGGTGCGCGTTCATGGACAGTTCTTCATAGAGCCTGACTGTGCGATCCATAAGCATCCCTTATCCATTAATGATTTCTATGCGTCTTGAAAGCGCAGCGTCACGCCTGTTTGATCGATAAATGTATTCGCGAAAACAGCGCGCGCCTGCGGCAGATAGTTTTCCGGATCCGGCATGGAGGGGCTGAAATGCGTGAGCCAGAGCGCCGAGACGCCCGCGCGCGCCGCCATATCGGCCGCTTCCGTAAAGAGGCAGTGCCGGTGTTCCACCGCTTTTTCATACAGCTCCGGATCGCCGTACATGCCTTCGCAGATGAAGAGATCGGCGTTTTCGGCGAAACGGACAAGACCCTCGCCGGGGCGCAAATCGGTCGCATAACAGACCTCAAGGCCCTTCCGCGCGGGACCCATGACAGCGCCGGGGTTGATTATCCTGCCGTCGACCTCAACCGCCGCGCCGCTTTGAAGCACGGACCAGCTGCGCACGGGAATGTTCAGTTCCCGTGCTTTATCGGCGTTGAATTTGGCGCTTCGGGCGAGTGACACCTTATAGGCATAGCACGGAATCCAGTGTTCCACGGCCTGGACAGATAAGCTTAAAGGGCCGTCCGCCCATACCGGGCCGTCCGACATGATTTCCCTGTATTCAATGGGATAGGGCAGTTGGGGCGCGATGACGCGCAGGCAGTCCACAATCTGCCCTACATATTGGGGCCCGACAATGGTGAGCGGTTCCGTGCGGCCGCTGTTGCCGATGGTGAGCAAAAGACCGGGCAATCCCGCGATGTGGTCGGCGTGAAAATGCGTCAGGGCTATAACGCCGATTTGTTTGAAACCCAGGCCCGCGGCCCGGATCGCGACCTGAGTGCCCTCACCGCAGTCAATCAGGATGGCGGCGCCGCGGCAACGGATCATAAGGGCGGTCAGGAACCGCCCGGGTAGCGGCACCATGCCGCCTGTGCCCAAAAGATTGATATCCAGCATTCCGGCCTCCATTGCGGTAAAAACCGCAAACTTGAAGTTTGATGAATTTGATTGATTACACATGTATGATCATAAATAAAATGCAGGTTTTTACTATACATCATATAAAAGAGGAAGTAAAGATCATGGCCGCAATAAGGCGGGCCGCGGCCATGCGGATTAAACAGTACGCGATATTTGCTTTATACGCTTGACGGGTGTATAATTATACTGGTTTCGGTTTAAAACAGTCCCGCCGACTGTTTTAAACATGTGGCATACGCCACATTCAGCCACCTATACAGGCGGTGGATGCGCGTATTAAAATAAATTTTTCAGGAGCGCGTTATGCGGGATCGAACAAAGCGGCACAAGCCCTTTTCCTTTCAGCGGGTACCGAAAGAGCACGCCGCCCTTTTCAGGGAAAAGCGCCTGGATACAAACATAAAGAGGATGTATGTTTTTTCTGTTTACATCGTCGCGCTCCAAATAACCCTCAACGTCATCAACATCCTTAAACCCAGCGACAGCAAAAACAGCGACATCATGATTTATGTCGCGCTTTCCATGGCGACGCTCTTCATCGGCATTGGCTACTGGATTCTGTTTGGGATGGCAAAGCGTGGGAAAATCTCGGGCATGAAGACCAGAAACTTTTTGGTCCAGAGCCTGTTATATCTTTATATTATCATCCAGCTGATCTTTTGCACACTGAATATTGTGTCGACAGGCGGGGTCAACAGCTATATTATCGCGATTCTCATTATGGGCATGGTGCCGATTACAAGGCCCCTGCAAAGTGTGCTGAGCGTACTCGCGTGCTTTTTCTATGTCGTATTGGCAAGTTATATGACGCGCAATGTAGCCCGGACATGGGATTCGATCCTGTTGACGGACACATGGACGAATCTGATTATCATTACGGGACTGACGATTTGCGTCTCCGTATTTATGTATGATATGTATGTCTCCAATTTTGTGCAAAGCGTTGAGTTGGAGGATACGGTGCGCGTGCGCACGCAGGAACTTGAAAGGCAAACGGCCGCCGCGCAGGTCGCCTCCAAGGCGAAGAGCGAATTTCTCGCGCGCATGAGCCATGAAATACGCACGCCGCTCAACGCCATTATCGGCATGACGGCGGTTGCCAGGCGCTCGGCGGACGAAGAAAAGACGGTGCCCGCGCTCGACGAGATCACACTGGCGTCGACGCACTTGCAGGATATCCTCAACGATGTATTGGACATGTCCAACATTGAGGCGGGCCGGTTTGCGATGAATCCGTCGGCTTTTGCGCTCGGCGACGCGCTCGGCGAGACGGCCGATATGGCGCGTATGCGCTGCCTCGAAAAGGGCGTCCACTTTTCAGCCGATATTGCCGGCGTGTCGGGTGTGCGGATCATGAGTGACCGGCAGCGCCTCAAGCAGGCGCTGCACAATCTTTTAAGCAATGCCGTCAAATTCACACCCCAGGGCGGGGAGGTGGATTTTTCCGCGCGCCCGGACGAGGAAAATTCTGAACGGATCGCGGTTACGTTTACGGTGGCCGACACCGGCATCGGCATGACAACCGGACAGGTATCGAGGCTGTTCGCGGCGTTTGAGCAGGCGGACAGCAGCATCGCGACGCGATTTGGCGGCGCGGGCCTGGGGCTTGCCATCGCGCAGAGCCTGATTGGCATGATGGGCGGGACCATTTCGGTGCGCAGCAGACTCGGCGAG
>JAITVU010000151.1 GCA_031285645.1 Oscillospiraceae bacterium
AAAATCACGGATCATTGTATTCGCCTCCTGTTCGTTTTTTGAGCGCTTTGATCGGGGAATCAGGCGCTCGGGATCAAAGACCGCACTGCGCGCAATAAAGCACACAGTCAAAAGCACTATTGGTTTAAAAAATGATGTACGGTTAAACGTACAGAAATAGTATTGGACAAAAGGCCGCGGGCATACTTTTAAAATTATGGTTGCGCTGCTTCAAAAAAAATCTAAATAATTTGGGGATCATATGGCGATATACGCTATCGGCGACCTGCATTTGTCAGTTGCGGCAAAGAAACCGATGGACATATTTTCGGGGTGGGAGAATCATGCCGGAAAGATAGTGGAGAACTGGCAAAAAAAAATAAAGGCTTCTGATACGGTTGTTCTGGATGGAGATACGTCGTGGGGCATGACGCTTGGGCAGGCGCTGCCGGACTTCAGGTTGATCCATCGTTTGCCCGGACGGAAAATTCTGATTAAAGGGAACCACGATTACTGGTGGTGCTCGGCGGCAAAGATGCGGGAGATGTTTGCCGAAAACGAGTTGGACAGTCTTTATATCCTGCACAACAACTCATTCACGGTGGAGGGCGTGCACATTTGCGGGTCGAGAGGGTGGATGTTTGAAAGCGGCGAAGCCCACGATGAGAAGCTGATCCGCCGGGAAACCATGCGGATCGACGCGTCGATCCGCAGTGTGGGCGATCAGAAGGGGGAGAAAATTCTTTTCCTCCACTACCCGCCCTTATACGCGGGGCAGGTGCTGGAACCCTTTATCGCGCTCATGCAGCGGCATGGCATAAAGCGCTGCTATTATGGGCATATTCATGGAGCCGGGCACCGCTATGCCGTTGAGGGCGTGTCGCGCGGTATCGATTTCAAAATGATTTCGGCCGATTATATCGCGTTTGATCCTGTTTTGATTCATGGGTAGAATGCAGATTTATGAAATATGAAACGAAGGGGTCTGTTTCCCGTCTATGGAACGTTCTTTAAAAGAAACGGCTCAATACCGGATTTTGCTCATTTTCACTGGCGGCCGTATGATTTTTATACTCAGCGACTGGGGCCGCTAAGCGGCCTTCGCACCGTAATAGTGGACGCGCACGCCTACGGCGTGCCGTCAGGCATATGCCTGACGCTTCAAAACTGTTCCGGTTTTGAAGTTTGTTCACTCTATGAGTGGTTTTTTAAATTTAATGTGGCATTTCGTTGCATAGTATGATACAATTAATGAGTTTAAAGTAGGGCTATAACGAGTTGTAAAGCCCGGGTTTCGGAACGGATTGTTTTGAAGCCGCTTGTCATTACAGCAACCTTTTCAAATAATCCGGACATGGTGTGTTGAGGTTGCGCGTTGCAGCTGAAAATTGGAAATACGGTTATGCCCACAGTGAGGATTCGGCTGTCGCAGGTATTAATGTAGGAGGATGTATTAATGAGCTTGACTTCCGCGGTAAAGAAAGAAAACAACATTTATGAACTCGAAGTGGCGGTGAGCGCCGAGGACCTGAAAGCGGCGACGGACAATGTGTTTAAACGGAAAGTGAAGGACATCAATGTACCCGGTTTCAGGAAGGGCAAAGCGCCCCGCAAAATTATAGAAAAAATGTATGGCGAAGGCATCTTTATGGAGGATGCCGTCAATGATATATATCCCACCGCGTACAGCGCCGCGGTTGAGGAAGCGGGCATTGATCCCGTTGACAGGGCCAATGTTGAAATGCTGACAATGGATATGGAGACCGGCTTCACGTTTAAAGCAACCGTGACGGTTAAGCCGGAAGTTTCCGTCAAGGATTACAAGGGCATCAAAGCCGAAAAGAAGATATATAAAGTGACGGATGAGGATATCGACGCCGAGATCGCGCGCATGCGCGACCGCAATGCCCGCATCATCACAATTGAGGACCGTCCCGCCAAAATGGATGACATGACGGTGATCGATTTTGAGGGTTCTATTGACGGCGTTCCTTTTGAGGGCGGCAAGGGAGACGGTTATCAGCTGACGCTGGGCTCGCACTCCTTTATCGACGGTTTTGAAGAGCAGATTGTCGGGCACAACACAGGCGATGAGTTCGATGTGAATGTGAGCTTTCCGGAGGAGTACCACGCCGAGGAGCTTAAAGGCAAGCCCGCCGTATTCAAAGTGAAGCTCGTGGAGATCAAGGGCAAGGAGCTGCCGGAACTCGATGATGAGTTCGTCAAGGATGTCAGCGAATTTGACACATTGGCCGAGTTGCGCGCCGATATTGAGAAAAAGCAGCAGGAGATCAAAGAAAAACAAACAAACGATGAGTTTGAGAATCAGCTTGTCGATAAAGTGATCGAGGGCTTTGAGGGCGATGTGCCCGACGTGATGTATGAAAACAGGATCGATGAGATCGTGCGCGATTTTGAATACCGGCTCTCCAGCCAGGGCATGAATATCGATCTGTATCTGCAGTATACGGGCATGGATATGGAGTCTTTCCGCAAGACATTCCGCGATCAGGCCGAGCATCAGGTGAAAATTCGCCTCGCCCTTGAGAAAATAGTGGAACTTGAGGGAATTGAGCCCACTGAGGACGAGATCGCTAAGGAGTATGAAAAAGTCGCCGAAATGTATAATATGGAGGCGGAAAAAGTTAAAGCGTTTGTAACCGAAAAGGATGTGAAGGCGGATATCGCGTCGAACAAGGCTATTGATCTCATTCGCGACAGCGCCGTTGTTACGGAAGTTGAAGCGGGCCAGGACGAAAAAAACGCGTGAAACGATGAAATCAGCTTGTATTAATAAAATTTTTAAAGCTGATTTCAATACATAAGCGCGCTTGCGCATTTTGGCGACATGAAAGGATGATTTGAATGGCATTGGTGCCAATGGTAGTAGAACAGACAAACAGGGGAGAGCGCAGCTATGATATCTACTCCCGCCTTCTCAACGACCGCATCATCATGCTTTGCGATGAGGTGAACGACACGACCGCCAGCCTTGTCGTCGCGCAGCTGCTCTATCTGGAAGGCGCCGATCCTGACAAAGACATCAATTTGTATATCAACAGCCCCGGCGGGTCCGTGACCGCGGGCATGGCGATTTACGATACCATGAACTATATTAAATGCGACGTGTCCACCATCTGCATCGGTATGGCGGCGTCCATGGGCGCCTTTTTGCTCAGCGCCGGCGCTAAGGGTAAGCGCTTCGCCACGCCGAACAGCGAAGTGATGATTCACCAGCCGGCCATTCACGGCGGCATTCAGGGCCAGACATCGGATGTCAAGATCCGCGCTGAGTGGATGGAACGCACAAAAATCAAGCTCAACCAGCTGCTCTCGGCTCATACGGGCCAGTCTTATGAGGTGATTGAGCGCGACACGGACCGCGATAACTTTATGACGCCGGAGCAGGCCAGGGATTACGGCCTCGTTGACCAGGTGTTTGAGAAAAGGTAGTGCCGGTTAAATCCGGTATTGCCGCTACCCTTACTGTTTTGGCCGGATTTCCGGCGGAATGGAGCGCCTATGTCTAAAACAATTGATAACAGAATCTTACGCTGTTCATTCTGCGGCAAAATGCAGGATGAAGTCGGCCGGATGATTGCCGGCCCCGGCGTTTGCATATGCGATGAATGCATTGATCTGTGCCAGAGCGTGCTG
>JAITVU010000241.1 GCA_031285645.1 Oscillospiraceae bacterium
CGACCATTTCCGGGTCCAGGGCGGACGTCGGCTCATCAAAGA
Organism: Oscillospiraceae bacterium; assembly: GCA_031285645.1. Taxonomy (GTDB): domain Bacteria; phylum Bacillota; class Clostridia; order Oscillospirales; family Ruminococcaceae; genus WRAV01. The sequence continues at coordinate 43 of JAITVU010000241.1, forward strand.
GCATCACATCCGGATTCATAGCCAAAGCCCGGACGATGGCGATACGCTGACGCTGGCCGCCTGAGAGCTGGGACGGAAACGCCGATGCCTTGTCGGACAGACCGACACGTTCGAGAAGCGCGCGCGCATCCTTCTCAACCTCATCCGGCGGGCGCTTCTTGACAAGCCTCGGCGCGAGCGTGATATTGTCGAGCACATTGAGGTTGTTAAAAAGGTTGAACTGCTGGAACACCATCCCCATATGCTCGCGCAGATGGTTAATTTCCTTGCGCCCCGCGTTTACAACACTCTGCCCCTTAAAGAGAATATCGCCGCCCGTGGGCGCCTCAAGCCTGTTGAGGCAGCGCAAATAGGTGGATTTTCCGGCGCCGGACGATCCGATGATCACAACGACCTCGCCCTGGCGGATATCCGCCGTGACGCCTTTAAGCACATGAAGCTTGCCGAATTTCATCTGCAGATCCACGGTGCGTAAAATCACATCTCTTTGTTCACTCACCCGTGCGCAGCCTCCTCTCCATGATTCCAAGCAGCCTGGAGGTTGTAAATGTCAGCACGAAGTAAATGATGGCGCAGATAATGAGCGATTCAAAGAAGCGGAACGAATTGCCGTAAACAGTCGACGTGCGGAACATCAGCTCGCCGACGCCGATCACGGAAACGATGGACGATTCCTTTATAATCGTGACAAACTCGTTGCCGAGCGCCGGCAATATGTTCTTGAACGCCTGTGGCAGCACGATCTTTTTCATTGTCTGCCCCTGCGTCATGCCCAGTGAGCGGGCCGCCTCCGTCTGCCCTTTATCGACCGCCTGTATTCCAGCCCGTATAATTTCCGCGACATATGCCCCGGAGTTGATCGAGAGAGCCAGTATACCGGAGGCGTACCGCGGAAAATCCTGGCCAAAGAGCGGCACTTCCGGTATGCGCAGCCCTATTTGCGGCAGCGCATAGAAAATAAAGTATATCTGGACCAGCATGGGTGTACCGCGTATCACCTCTATGTAAACCTGTGCCGGATAGCGCAGCAGCCGCGTATCGCTCAACCTGAGCAAAGCGATCAAAACCCCCAATATGGTACCCAGAACAACAGTAAAAATCGCCAGTACCAGCGTTGTGATCGTGCCGTCCACAAACAGGAACCAGTACTTGTTCAGAAATGAAAAATTGAGCGTTGTGAGTAAGGCACTTGTCATAACGCAACCTCTGTTTTCATGAGCCTTCCGGAAGCTTTACATACAAAGCCCCGGCCAAAACCCTGTTTTGCTCCATGGGAGTTTGCTTGCTGACTCCCCGGCCCGAATTCATTATTATTCCATAGCCTCAAGAATTTGATCAATTGCGGCATTGAGGTTCCGGTCATACATTTCATCAATCTCGCCGGACGCCATAGAGTCATTGATAAATTTATCCAGCTCGGCCAGCAGGTCCTCCTGACCCTTATTGATGCACATCGCCACGCCGCCGGATTCGTCGGGAATTTCGATCTGCGCGGCCTTTTCCACAGAATCGGGATAGGCGGCCACGTAAGTGTCGGCGACGGAGAAATCAGCGAGAATACCGTCAATATTACCGTTAATGAGTTCCTGAATCAAAGAGGTCACCTTGGGCAGACCCAGTAAGTCGACGCCTTCCATCTCCTGAATCATCTGCTCCTGCACAGTGCCCTTCTGGGCGCCCAGGCGCTTGCCCTGGAACGATTCAATGGTCGGGTACTGGTCGGACTCCCCTTTGCGGACGATCACATTGTGATTGCTGTAATAATAGATGGCCGAAAAATCAACAGCCTCGGCGCGGTCCGGTGTCGGCGTAAAACTGCCGCCCATATCCGCCGTCCCGGCCTGAACCGCGGGAATGATGGAATCAAACGCCATTTCATGCACAACAAGCTCCACGCCGATACTCTCCGCGAACGCGCGCATCAAATCGACGTCTAGCCCGGCGTTTATGGTCTTGCCGTCCTCGACGATCAGATATTGGAAAGGCGGATACGTCGATTCCGTCGCCAGAATCAGTGTCCCCTTCGCCTTGATGCGTTCAAGGCCCGCGCCGCTCTCGGCGTTGCCGCAGCCTGCGAATAAGGCCCCGCACAAAATGAGACAGATTAAAACAGAAATAACCCTCTTCACAAAAAAGCCTCCTACAAAATTTTGATGTTCATTCTCAAAGCATAATTATACACTTTTTATGAAACAATTACAATCATTTCCCACATGTCACAAAATACGGGCGATCGCTTCCTGCCAAACAGCCTGAACCGCCGCCTGCGCCGCCGTCACGGCGGACTGCAATGACGCCGATATAAAGTCCGCGGGAGCATAGTCTTTTTTAATCACGCGCCCCCGGCACGCCACATGCCGCACATCCGACGGAGCCGCGCCGTACAGGTACTGGATAAAAGGATAACTAAGCGGCTCAAAGCGCGCCATGGACACCACGCTAACATCCCCGGACATGCCCATATCAACGCGTCCCAGCGTGTCCTGCATGCCCAGGGCCCGTGCCCCCGCCACAGTCGCCGCGTAAAGCGCATCCGTCGCCTGATACTGCGCGGCGTCCCCCTCGGCCTGTTTGGCGGCAAAGGCGGCCGCGCGCATTTCGCTGATCATGCAGTTTCCGTAAAAACCTGTCATCAGCGCCGTATTGATGCCACTGCGCAGAAAATCAACGGCAGGATATTTTTTCCCCTCCTGCGCGCAGGTTACAGCGCTGAGCGCCGCGCTGCTCCCCGACCATGCCATGAGTTCGCGATCGCGCGCGTCGGCGTAAACACATTGCCACAAAACAGTGCCGGCGGAAAGAAAACCCATATCCGAAAGTTTTTTTATGGGTCTGCCGCTCTCGGATGCCGAATAAGCAGCCCCGGCAAACCTGGGGCCCTTTGTGCCGGCCACTTCCTGCGCCAGCATATCAGACGCGGTTTCAAAAGAAAAAATCGCCGGGTAATCCCCAAGACCGATTCCCTGCGCCAAAATAGCCCTGCCCGGTACGGGCAAGCTGTTCACAACGCGGGGCGCTGTCCTGTCGCACGCCGTGACAGCCCTGAAGAGGCGCATTTCGAGCGTGTCCCCGGCCTTTTTCACGGCGGTGGCGAACCGCGGCGGACAAATATCCACGGCAGTTGTTGTCCCCCCGGACAGGCCGTCCCACAAAGCGCACAGGGCAACGGCGTTCAGGGCCTCATCGTCGAGCATTTCCGCCGCCGCGTCAACGACAGGCAACACGCGCGTATGCACCAGCGTACCGTCCACCGCACGCTGGTCGGGCAGGAGGCCCGCGAGCAGTTTTGAGGCAACTGATGCGGACCCCATGTTGATCATCCCGGGCAGAACCATGCAGCCCGCGGCATCCAGTTCTTCACAACTTTCCGAAATATCGGGCGCAATTTTCACTATAACGCCGTTTTTTATCAGGATATCCGCCTGACGCAGCTTAAGCGCGTGATAACCCTCGTGGATATAGGTGAAAACCATGCCGTTTTTGACAAGAAGGTCATGCATGATCACGCCCCCTTTCAAGCCTGTCAAAGTACGCGTTGACATACCCGAGGTTTTCCCTGAGTTCGCCGAGAGAAGCGACGCCGATGTTATACACGTCAATGCAGTGGTGATGATCCAGCACCCAGTTGAGCGATCCGCGCACATCGTGGACCAGATCCCCCGCGCCGAGCGTTTTAATGACATACACGCCTTTTCCGCGCTGGTTGTGCGCCTTATCCAGCGCCACCAGCATGCTGTCGATTGTGCCCTCCTCAATCCTTGACCCCTGCCGGTTGAGCGGGGCGCATACAATCTCGATCTCGGGGACGTCCGCCGCCGCGGACACGACGCCCGCGCAGTGGGTTGAGAGGCCCACAGCGCGAATTTTCCCCCGCTCCTTCGCTTTCAGGAGCACATCAAGCGCGGGCATCAGCTCCGGTAAAGTCCCGGCCTTGACTTCGTGCAGAAGAAAAATATCTATGTAATCGGTGCCAAGCTCCGCCAAAGCGCGTTCCAGGTCAAATTCGGCCTCTTTGGGGGTGCGGCCGTACGTCTTCGAACAGATGACGACCTCGTCGCGGCGAACCATTTTAAGTCCCGCCGCCACCTGTGTGATGCTGCCGTACGCGTTATCGGTGTCCCAGAAATTGACGCCATGCAGTTTCGCCGCCTGCGCCAGAATCGCGCCGCCGAATTCAGGCATGGCGCGGTTGATGTGCTCGGTGCCGAAGCACACCTGCGGCAGCGTAATACCGGCCATTCGGGCGCGGTGCGCCCATAAAACGTTTTCTTTCATCTTGCGCCCCTATTTCCAGTATTTACAGACGACATTGGCCGTCCACTCCGCGTAAAGATCATAACATGTCTCGCCGGACTCGGCCGTCGCGTCCGCGGGGTCCCCGATAAAGCCGGGGCTCCTGTCGGGCTGCGCGGGTGTGTAGATGCCCACAGCACCGCCGTAATAATGCAGCCCCGCCATCTTAACCGGATCAGTATCCTCGGGCGGATGATAGGAAACCAGATCAGAAAGGTCCACCAATTTGGGGGCGACCGCCATGACGCAGGAGGTCTCATCCTCCCCGCCATGGCCCTGATGCGCCGCGTTTTTAAGGAATTTCGGCCATTCATCGTTCATAGGCGGAATCCAGTCGGCCACGATGACGGGAAAATTGTGCAAATCCGCCAGATCCTTGGCCACAACATGCAGCGCCGCGAGGTTTTCGGCGTGGCTCACACAAAAGACAAGGCGTTTGAAACCGTTGTCCCGAAGCGACAGCGCCAGTTCCGTGACCATTTTTATAAATGTCCCTTGCGTCAGGCAGACATTGCCGAAGCTGTCCTGACGCTCAAAGCTGTTTGTCTGCACGCCGTAAGGCACGCAGAAGGCCGGGATAGCGCCGAGGCCCTTTGTCGTCAGCCTTGCGGCCACGCGCTTAATCAACTCCGAACCCTGTAGCGTATCCGCCGAAAGGGGCAGGTGTGTGGCGTGATTCTCCACCGCGCCAAACGACAGCACGGCGATATCGGCCTTCTCCATGGACGCGCCCAGTTCCTTTGCCGTCAGTTCCCGCAGCGCGTTGGGGCCCTGAACC
>JAITVU010000343.1 GCA_031285645.1 Oscillospiraceae bacterium
CTGCATGATCTGCGAAGATAGGCCGCTGGCCATAGCCATAATGCTGAGTTCCCCGATATCGGAAGGGACAGGAAAGAACTCCAGCTGATCAACTGGAGTCCTTTCCCAACTTCCGGTCCGGTAGAACTCTTCAATGAACAGGTTCATTTCATTGATTGAACGGAACGTGGTCTGGTAAGCGTCATAAATGACCTCGTCTTTCATAGAGTCCTCCTTTTCAAGTTGCGGCCGGGAATCGCGGCGCTTACACGGGGTCAAGCACAGAGACGGGGATACGGACGGCGTGGCCGTCCGTAAAAAGCACCATCGCGCCCAGCGGATCGGGGAACGCCTTGACCGTTCCGGTTTCCCCCGTATATCTGCGGCAATCCTCCGCATCTACCGCGAATATCTGTTCGCGCACCTTCACACTCTCGCCGATTTTCAATTGCATACCTCCTCGTTTCAGGCGCAGGCCAAAAGCCCGCGTGTGCTGACAACCATGACTGGCTGATTGGGCCGCGGCTCCAGCGGCTCATAGCTATGGTTGTGGATATCCATGATATACAGGTCTTCAATGTCCATTTGCAAAAAGTAGGTGAAACCGTTCACCTCATCGACGACGATCGCCGAGGAGCCGATCCTAACCTCGTTCATCAGGCGGTCCGCCACGTCTTCGCGCTCCAGCATCGACTCCAGAACGAACATGACATAGGGGATATCGTCGTCGATCTTTGCTTTGCAGGAGTTGATGAAGCGGCGGCAGGGCGTAAGGGTCATGTCATAGCCGCCCACGCGGATATTCTTCTCATAAATTTCGTTATTTGTTTTTACGATCATGATTTTCATTGCTCCTTTTAAAACCGTATTTTTTTGTTTTGCCGTGGAAATAGAAACAGGAAGCATGGAATCATCCTGCTTCCCGTCAGTGCGGACGGTTATTTGACTGTGCCGCCTCTTGCAAACCCGCGCAAGAAGGACAGGATCGAATCTCTGTGCTTCCTTTCGCACGTTTACCGGCGTCTTTTTTTACATATTCCGGCGCATATCTCCTTTCCGCCCCTGTCAGGGCAATAAAAAAAGGCGTGGCATACCCGTATGGGTACACTACGCCTATTTGACAAAATTTACTTCCAGGGGCAGCCAAGCCCGCTGATCGCTGTTCCTGATGTCCCAATGAAGGGTGCAACGCTTGATTATTTTATGTAAATACAGTATATAGCACTTTGGATAGTTTGTCAACACTATATGCAGCTATTCAACCGTGCGGCCGGGTGGTAGTTGTGATAAGACCTTGCTGGGATTTTGATGGCAATCTCTTACCGTTTCGATATATACGGTCTTTTCCGTCAACAGAAAGATCAGTTCGTACCGTCCAAGTCCAGAAAAGGAAACCGCTCCGGATCAATTTTATGCCGCTGTCAGTTCTTCCCCGGAGTCATCCCTTACGCAAACAATCCGGGCTGCGTGGGCGTCACTGTAGAACCCGGCCGATTCGATACCCCTTGCCTTTGAAAAATCCAGCTTGACTGACTTGTCCGACGACGCCTGCAACATCAAGTCGCTGTACGAATCACCCTGTACGGCAAAGTCCAGCCGGTACTGCTCCATAATGCCGGCTGCCGCCAACCGGTACAGCCGCTCAATATATACGTTGTATTTCGTGTAGTTAGGATGAACCTCGATGTTGTCAAGTACAAGGCAGTTATGCTTGTCCTCGATCCACAAAACCGAGTTGGCGACCACCCGCTCTTTATAATAGATATTAAGGATTCCAAACCCCTCTTCCAGAGCGTATGTCATCGCGTTGCTTTCGCCAAAACGCATACAGCAGACGGTAGCGTCTCCGGCCGTCAGGTATTCCGGGGAGCATTTCGGTTCCACGCGGGCCGAAAACAGCGCCGCTTTCACAATCTCGTCCGGGAGCCTGTAGTTTCTTTTCCGGAGTACGCCGTGTATCCGGTCGCGCTGCTCACCGCTCAATACCTGACGGTTTACGGCGTCCATGCACTGGAACCGGGTCAGGTCGTGATAGACGCCTTTGGCCTGTTTGGTTCTGGTTTTCAGAAGCCCGGCAATATCCCGGCACAGCGGGCCGTCGCCCAGCGAAAAGGTTCTGGGCTCAAATAAGCCCTTAACGCCGTTTTCAAGAATCCGCTTGCCCCATGTAACTCCAAACGCCTGCAGGAACGCGGAAAGGCTGATGTACGGGATATACGCTTTCATGCGTTCAATGAACTGTATACCGGCCTCGGTTTCTCTTTTGGTCAGCTTCAGCCGGCTGCCGTTCATCGCGTCGGCTTTCTTTTGGACGGCTTCAACCAGCGCGCCCAAATCCCGGCCGTTCCGAAGCGCCGCGCTGATTTCCCGCCGGAGCTCTTTGATATGTGACGCCGCCGTCGTATGGCGCCTGCCCTTCAATGCCCCTTTCATGGCGACTGCGATAGCGGAAACGGCGTCCCTTTTTTTCACCGCGACGTTATAGGATCCGTTCAGGATATCCCGAAGCGCGCCTTTTGTCAGATAGTCTTTGTACTCAATCAAATCTGATATCAGGACATTCCAGTCGTGCATATACATTCTGTTTGAACCGTTATTGCTTCTGACGATGCTTTCAAGGCACGTTTCCGCGTCGCGCAGGCCCAGCAGTTTTGTCAACGGGTGCAGGCTGTTGCTCGGGCGGTTCATACCGTAATCCATTATCCCCAAATCGTCATAGCCGCCTAACGCATCAATCCGCACGGAAGCAAGGAGCCGTCCCGTCTCGTTCCGCCATGTGACGCCGTTACAATACGGCGGAACCTTAATATCGCAGTATGGCGCGTCAAATTTGTCGTGCATGGATACGGAAACATATTTGCGTATCTTGCCGTTCTGCCGGATAATACGGCGAAGAAAGAAT
>JAITVU010000164.1 GCA_031285645.1 Oscillospiraceae bacterium
GGGGCTGCATCCCAAGGAAATCGCTGTGCGCCGCGATTTACGCGACGCGCTGATCTTCACGATAGACGGCGCGGACTCCAAAGATCTGGATGACGCCGTCAGCCTGAAAAAAATCGGCGCCGCGTGGGAGCTGGGCGAGCATATCGCGGATGTGAGCTATTATGTCACCCATAAGAGCCCGCTCGACGAGGAGGCGCTGGCGCGCGGCACATCCGTGTATTACGCGGATTCGGTGGTGCCGATGCTGCCTGCTGAGCTCAGCAACGGTATTTGCTCGCTTAATCCCGGGGAGGACCGCCTCGCTTTTTCGGCGATCATGAGCCTGGACGGCGACGCCAAGATATTATCTTTCCGATTTGAGAAAACGGTGATCCGATCACGCGTCAAGGGCGTATACAGCGAAGTGAACGCGATGCTCGACGGGACGGCTTCCGAGGCTATGCGTGAAAAATACGCCGGCCTCGAGGATGTGATTGCCGAAATGCGCCATTTAGCCGAGAAGCTGACCCATAACCGCTATGCGCGCGGTGGTATGGACCTTGAATCCACCGAGAGTAAAATCACGGTCGGCCCGGACGGGACGGCTATAAACGTGCAGCCGCGTGAGCGCGGCGTGAGCGAGCGCATCATTGAGGAATTCATGCTTACCGCCAACGAAGCGGCCGCTACCTATGCCCTTCAAGCAGCTATCCCATTCCTGTTCCGCGTGCACGAAAGTCCCGCGCCGGATAAATTGGAGAACCTTTATGCCGTTCTGGACGCGCTGGGCATCCGGCATGCCCGGTCTCGGGAAAACACAGCTCCTGCCGACATAGCCGCTATTCTTAAGACAGTCGCCGGCACGGATATGGCGTCCATCGTCAACACAATGGTGCTGCGCAGTATGGCCAAAGCGAAATACGCGCCTGCCAACATCGGCCATTTCGGTCTCTCGCTCAAAAACTATACGCATTTCACCTCCCCTATCCGCCGCTATCCCGACCTTGTCATTCACCGCATTCTGTCGGGCCTTGTCACCGGCATGCGTCCTGAAAATATTGAAAAGCGCTTCCGGGGGTTCGTTTCGGGCGCGGCCACACAGTCGACCCAGCGCGAAATCGCCGCCATGACGGCCGAGCGTGACTGTGAAGACTGCTATAAGGCCGAGTTTATGCGCCCCTATGTCGGAGACGTGTTTGACGGTGAAATTTCCTCCCTGACATCCTTCGGCGCTTATGTCAGGCTGGCCAACACTGTGGAAGGCCTTGTGCGCATCGACGATTTCGCCCAGGGCGACTGGCAATTCGACGGCGTTATGACGTATACGGATGCCCTGACAGGCAAGAAAATCAGGCTCGGCGATCCGATCCGCGTTAAGATAGCCGCGGCCAATGTGCCTGCCGGGCAGGTGGACATGGTTCCGGCCTGACGCCATTTGCAGGATTTAAAGCCGTTGGCGGCGGTCAATTGTAGCCATGCGGCCGGCCCTTAATAACAGGGCCGGCTTTTTCTGCATTCTTATGAAATTATGTGTGTGTTGTTATCATCATTGCAGTAAATTGTCCAATATTCGACACTGATATAGAGAATGTGCATTTCCATATTTTATTAGCGCCGCGCCAAAACGCCGCGAAGAAATGGTCTGAGCCGTCATTTACCGTGGCTAATCCCGGCGTTTTGCGCATGGCCGGTGAATTTGTATGGCCTTCGCAGGTATTATTTTCTATGCCTTTTGGCGCGCGATGCAGCTTTAGTATATTTACATGCAATATGAGAATCCTTATTATTGAGGGCATATTCTATCAGAAACTTTAGAATAACCGCGTACATATTCAAAATAATCGGAAAGGAGGGATATTGTGAAGCGAACCGCACAACTGGCGGTCTATTTGTGCCTTGCGATCGCTATCGTCACCAGCGCATGCCATACGGATTACCCCGTATATGCGCCGGATGAGCCTGAGACTGGAATAAATAGCAGCTCCGTCGCCAATACGGCGGATTACGACACGCTGCCATTCAGTCCCGTTCCACTGGCTGCGCTCCCCGCGGCGGAAGCTTTACCGCAATCACAATCCGGCTCGGACTCATCAGAACAGGACGTTCCGAATGCCCAAAACATAGAAAAAGAGTTGCTTCGTCTCATTAATGAAGAGCGTGAAGCCCAAGGCGTCACAAAGCTTGAAACAGACGATACCATGCTCTGGGCCGGGCGCATCCGCTCAGAGGAATTGCTCAAGAGCTTTTCACACACGCGGCCGGACGGCACCTCCTACTATACCGTGTTTGATGAAGTCGACTTTTCCTATGCGGGAAAATGGCATGGAGAAAATGCTTCTTATATGTATTACAGAACAAGCAAGTTCACTGAAAAGCGCATCGCGCAAATGATGTTTGATGACCTTAAGAAAAGCCGTGGCCATCACCGGAATTTGCTTAAAGAGCAGTATCGATACGCCGGTATTGGTGTATATGTTAAAGTTATTAAGGGAAAAACACATATCACGTCATCACAATTATTCGCCAGCAAATAAAGTTCATTTCACCACATAAATAAATCCGCCATTAAACAGTTTATGCTGCTTAATGGCGGATTTATTACGTGACAAGCCACTAAAAAGCTGCTGCTCAATGATCGCGGGCAAAACCCGCTGTGGCTTGAAACTGTATCAGTTTTAAACCTGTATGACAATAATTATCTGTCGTTAAATATGCTCACACGGGATGGCACACTGCCTGCGGCCACATAGCTTTCCACACTGTACGCCATCAAAATCTGGTCGTAATCCTCCAGATATATATTCTCAAAAGCCATATCGCCGTGAAAGAGATCCAAAAACGTGATCTGTTGATAATGATTGGCCAAAAACGGCAGATATGAAAGAGCGGTTTTATCTCCAAAAAGCAGGAGGCGCAGCTTACGGTTATTAGGCGATGACGATATAATATCTGTTTGGGCGGAGAGTCCCCCAAGGTAAACATCCATATCCCGGCCTATGTCGACCATATGTCGGGGGAAAAGCGTATGATAGGTCTTCACGCCTGTATAATCCCGATGCGTCACGATATACTCTCTCGGGTTGCGGCTGTATTTAAACAAAATCAATACGTCGGGCCTTATATCCTTGTCCGGTGACCCAGCGTATAAATCCCCGTAATAATCGTCACGCACATAGTCGATATCAAACGCGTTATAGGATGGGTTGTCGACGCCAAGCATTCTTTTGGACAGCGCCGAATAGATATGATAGCCGCCATAAGCCGTCACGTTGTTTTCCGTGCGGTAAAACATATACTGATCCCGGTTTGTATAAAGCGGCAGATAGGTGTCAATCGCGACAAGCTTTCCCGCCAGCTCGCCGTATACGTTTTCTATGAACAGGCGCTGGTTAAAAACATCGGCAAAGGACGGAACAGCCGTGTTTGTTATCGCCGAGGCCGTCGGAATTAATGTAAAATAAACCTGACGCCCTATCGACCTTGCATACTCGGCAAAATCAGACACCGCTTTTGTATTGGCCTCTTCAATTTCGGGCGCGGGCGCCTGTACATTCTTGACCAGGACATCTTCTCCTATAAAAGTCCCGTTATGTTCTCTTTTCCCGCCCGCAATGCGCAAGTCCATCCCAATTTCCTGCAGCTTGCTTTTAAACGGAAAATTTGTCGCGACATAAACCTGAAGATTTTCTGCAACGTAACGTGACGCGATCGCCTGCGACGCCGACGGCAAATGTTCGCTTAAAAATCCCCCTCTTGGAAAAAGAATCACGGCGGGGATCGCTAAAAGCAATGCGATCAATATCACGCGCCGCTTGTTTTTCTGCAAATCCGCCTCCTCCTTCCCTCATGAGACTTCCCTGTCTCCCGCGACGAAATCGAAATACCAGAAGTGCAATGCCACCTGCGGGCTAAAAGGCCGGCTTGCCGACCAGAGATCAAAAAACGCCTTAAAGGGCGGAAATCTAACCCTTTCGCACATAATAAGCCCGCTCAGCGTAAACGCACGCCCGCTAACATAACCGCTACAACGACAATGTCGTCAGCAAAACAAGCAGTACCACCGATACAGCCGCATTGAGCGCCGTATACGTCCTGGGCAACGTTTTGCGAACCCAGTGAGAAATAACGTTGCCCAGATTGGTGGCCAGAACGCAGGAAGAGAGAAGGAGCAACCAGTTGGACGACATGATATACATAATCTGATTGTTATACAGCGGCACCGAATCGGAGAAAAAACTGAACATCAGCCTGACAGATGCCACACTCTGCGCCAAGCTGTTCACTGACAATATCGTAAAACTGGACAACACCACACAGAGCGTATAAAACCGACACATCAAGGTCGGCAGCTGCACCAATATCCGATTATAAAGATACTTCTCCATAAACATGAACAGCGCTAAATAGAGGCCCCATACCATATGGTTGACGCGAAGGCCGAACCATAAACCCATCAGCATCCCGAATACAATCAGATTCGGCAAGTCCTGATACGCCTTTCCTGCTTTTCCGGCCAGATTTTTATAGACATTTTTTCTGATAAACGCGGCCGCCGTTATATTAAACCGCTCAAAAAAATCGGCAACGCTGCGGGACTGATAAGGAAAATAGAAGTTCTGGGGCAATTTGAAGCCGACCATCAGGCCGATGCCCTGCGCCATCTCGCTAAGTCCCGACATAATGTAGAATATGGCAAGGGCGAATATAATCACCAGCATCCACGCCGACAGAACGCTGGCCGATTCGGCTGGGAAATCAAGAATCTGAAGATAGAGGTCCGAGAGCTGCGCGCCGATAATAAGCGCCTTCACCGCGCCTAATAAAAAAGCTGTCACGCCGTAAACAAGGTTAGTGCTGCTTAAAGACGGGTTTATCATCTGCGCGTCAAAGTCCTTGTAGGAATAAAGCGGGCCGGCGGAAAGCCTTGGAAAAAAACAGCAGTAAAGTGTGAATTTTATAGCATCCAGCTCATAAGGGCATTCCTTTTTATACATTTGAATGACTGCGTCCATACCGGAAAGCGTGTAGATGAGCGTACCGAGCATGAGGGGTACGCCGCGCGTCTGTACCAAAAAGCCCGTCACCGCTATAATCACAAGATTTTTGACAACTGAGAAAATCACGCACAGCCTTTTAATATCCTGCCTGTCGTCATGCCGGTTCATCAGCCTGACCGCAATATAATCAAGTGCAACCGAAACCACCATTAAAATCAGCCCGTCCGGTTGAATCATAAGATAAAGTAACAGGGATGTCACCGCGAGAACGCCCACCCGCAAGCGGGCCGGGAAGATATGGTGAAGCGCCAGAAGAAGCGGCAGAATGACATAGACAAACGACAGGCTGGCCGGAAATAAAACCGTATCCAGACTCAGCTGATTGATAATCTGCATAAGCGCCGCCTTTCCGCTGTTTTCTCCCAATCTATGCTATGTCGTTTCAGATTGTATTAACTGAATGACAAGCCGCTTTCCCGTTCTTTCAGGCTGTTTTAAAGTGGCTTTTCTTTAAATTTCCTTTGTTTTACGACGACATGTTTTGGAGCGTTTCCCGAATCAGGTCAATCGGGCCCTGATCGTTCTGCATTTTAACCGTAAAATAGGGTTTGGCCCCGGCATTCACCATCACGCGTCCCCGCATTTTCGACGCGACATTGCCCGCCATTTCCATATCAAGCACTTCCGGATAGAGCATGATGCGGTTTTCCTTCTGCGAGATCTCCTTGATGCCGAGAACAGAAGCTGTGTTCCGCAGCAGCGCGATGTCCACGAGTCCCTTGACCGATTCCGGCGGATCGCCAAAACGGTCGATCAATTCATCCGTGATATCGAGAACATCCGCCTCATTCTGGACAGAGGCAATTTTTTTATAAATATCGATGCGCTGGGCCGTGTTGCCGATGTATTTTTCCGGTATATGCGCGTCCAGCCTTAAATCGATAATGCATTCGGTGGGCTGCTTGCTCGTAATGCCCTGCTCCTCGCTGACGGCCTCCGACAACAGGCGAATGTACAGGTCATACCCGACGGCCTCCATGTGGCCATGCTGCTGGGCGCCGAGGATATTACCGGCGCCGCGTATCTCAAGATCCCGCATGGCAATGCGAAAGCCCGATCCAAAGGCTGTGAATTCGCGAATGGCCGCCAGACGCTTCGACGCCACGTCCGTAAGGGATTTGCCTTTGTGGAAAGTGAGATACGCATAGGCGCGCCGCGTTGAGCGCCCCACGCGTCCGCGCAGCTGGTAAAGCTGGCTGAGGCCCATACGGTCGGCGTCCTCAATAACCAGCGTGTTGCAGTTGGGCACATCGACGCCGGTCTCAATGATGGTCGTACAGACTAAAACGTCGATCTCATGCTCCACAAGCCGCTGCCATATGTCACCAAGCTGTTCCTCGCCGATTTTGCCGTGCGCCGTGACAATGCGCGCGTCCGGCAATCGCTCCTTGAGGCGCGCCGCACAGCTGTCGATGGATTCGATTCTGTTGTGCAGGTAAAAAACCTGGCCGCCGCGGCGCAGTTCCTTCTGGATCGCCTGGGTGAGCACACCGATATCGTGTTCAAGCACGTAGGTCTGAACCGGGTGACGATCCTGCGGCGCTTCTTCAATCAGGCTCATATCGCGGATACCGCTCATGGCCATGTTGAGTGTGCGCGGAATCGGCGTGGCCGAGAGCGTGAGCACGTCGATGTTGGCGCGCATCTCCTTGAATTTTTCCTTGTGGGCAACACCGAAGCGCTGCTCTTCATCAATGATGCAGAGCCCGAGATCCTTAAACGCAATGTCCTTCTGGACAATGCGGTGCGTACCGATTAAAACATCGATCAGCCCGCGCTTGACTTTTTTGACGATCTCATCCTGCTCTCTGGGCGTTTTAAAGCGGGAGAGGAACTCAACCGTTACCGGATATCCCTCCAGCCTTTGGGTAAAGGTCTGGTAATGCTGCCAGGCCAATATTGTGGTGGGCACAAGCACCGCGCACTGCTTCCCGTCCAGCACGCATTTGAATACGGCGCGCAGGGCCACCTCCGTCTTGCCGAAACCGAC
>JAITVU010000168.1 GCA_031285645.1 Oscillospiraceae bacterium
AAACCATCCTCATGCTGGAGGACGCGGACCGGAATGTCCGCTCCATCGACGTCGCAACGGAAATGGGCGTATCAAGGCCGAGCGTCAACAAGGCCATCGGTGTGCTGAAAAAGGCGGGCATGGTCGAGCAAAAACCCTACGGGCGCATTCATCTGACACAAATCGGGCGGGAGAAAGCCACCGAAGTCACGCGCAGGCATCGGGTGCTTAAAGCCTTTTTAACCGATATCTTAGGGGTCGAGCCCATAAAGGCCGACAGCGACGCCTGCCGGATGGAACACGTTGTCAGTGATGAAACCATGGACAGGCTTGTGGATTATCTGGAGGGTCTTCAAGGCCAAAAAAACACCCGGTGAGCCGCGCTCGCTGGGTGTTTTTCTGCCATTTAAATGCATGTTAAACAGAGTTTTACAGGATTATACCTAGATATTACATGCGCCGAAATGATAGAAAAGCGCATATTTTATGCTATAATAGATTTACCCTTCATCTTTGCCGTCGCTGCTTTCCTGATCCGATTTTGGCAGCATCAGGTCGCCCAGCAATCCCGCGCACACACAGGCGGCAAAAGCGGCCGGCGCCGCTTCCAGGCATCCTTTATAAATTGTCATGGCGTTTATGTAGTTAACGTGCGGCGCAAGATAAAAGGCGAAGGCGGCGGTTATGTAAAAGCAGATCATTGTCAGGAACCCAAGTTTTATTGCGATCTTGCTCAGGCGGTGCAGTCTTTTAAACCTCGACAGGATTTTCTTTAAGGGTTGCAATTTTTTCTCCTCCATGAATACGGATGCTATCCGGTACCCGGTACCCGGGGCTGTAATAACTTCATACTAACATATCGGCCCTATGGCCGCAATCTTTAAATGCTTCCATAAATGAAAGGAATTTACATAAAATGCTATCTGGAATTTCGACAGCCTGCTTTTATCCGCAGCACACAGAGGACGCGCTTGAAACCGTATGTCAGATGGGTGTTCAATGTACGGAGATATTTGCCAACTGCGCCGAGGAACTGACGCCCGCCTATACATCCGAACTGCAAAAAATGGCCGATTTTCACGGCGTCAAAATTCTCTCACTGCACCCCTACACATCCGCGATGGAAGGCCTGTTTTTTTTTCCGATTATGAGCGCCGATTCCACGAAGGACGTGAATTTTATAAAAAATATTACGCGGCCTGCAATCAATTAGGCGCTGATATTGTTGTGTTTCACGGCGCTTTCTCCACCTATTCCGGCAGCATGGAGCAGTATTTCGAACGTCTTGGGCTGCTGATTCAGGACGCTAAAGAACAGGGTGTAGACCTGTGTCACGAAAACGTGTCGCGCTGCGTCAGCCGCACGCCCGCTTTTTTTGAAGACCTGATAAAAGCTATACCCGAAGCGCGTTTTGTGTTCGATGTGAAACAGGCCGTAAGGGCCGGAGAAGATGTGATGAACTTTGCAAAAATTCTGGGAAAGAGGGTCCGGCACATCCATCTCAGCGATCACGATGACAGCAATAGTTGTCTGGTGCCTTCAAGGGGCACTTTCAACATACCGGAATTCCTTATTGCCATGAAAGAATCAGGCGCCGTTTCCGGAGCAGTTGTTGAGGTTTATTCTCAAAACTACCGTGATAATGTTGAATTGTATATAGGATATCAACATCTTTTAAAATGTCTTTCCACATTCAAATAAAAGACCTTGTTTGTGCTAATGTCCGTTAGCTCCCTTAGACATAAATCCAATTTATACCTCATATTATTTCACAATACGCTTTATTTTGTAAAAATTTTTGTCGAATGTAGTCGTAACATCATTGAACCGGGCGAAATTATTATCTTTTCATCCATTCCAATATGCGCTATGATTGATTCAGCGGCAAGCTGCTTGTATGATGGCCAGCATACATTGCGTAGAGGAAAGGGGTGATACCGAATCGCTTTCGTATTCCCTGAGTTGCAAATTCGCAGCCATTGCAAATTGATTCAAGCGACAAAAATCATTAACTGTTTTAGCTTTTGCCTCGCACAGGGCCAATGCGCCCGCATGACGCCGGTACGCCTTATGCGATCCAAAAGTCTATGCATGATATTTTGACAATAAAGTGCGACTTTGAGGTTATATCGTGAACGAACTTCAAAACCGTACCGGTTTTAAAGCGTCAGGCAGTCGCCTGGCGGCACGCCGGAGGCGTGCGCGTTCACTATGTATGGTGCGAAGGCCGTTTAGCGGTCCCATTCTCGCATAAGCGTGAATGCTTCAAAAACTGAGCATTTTTGAAGTTCGCTGAGTATAAATTTGAAAAAAGTTGAGGAGGCACAAATAATGGCAGTTGTTCAGGCTGAATTAAACGGATATTGCGGTATTAACCTTGTATGTGAATTGACAACCGCGCCTTATATTGACGAAGACGACGATTTAGGCTATACTACTCCTACATATGGTATAAAGGTCATAAACGATGAGGGAAAAGTTGTTTTCAAGCAGGATGATATTTCAACCGATAAGTTTTTCGTCGAGGATTTTATCCGGCTTTGTGAAACCAAGTTTGTACCGCTTATCCATATACGGGACGTTTTGGACGATTATATGTGCTGACATCTTTGAAGCTCACAAGGGCTTCATAGCAACAAGGAGTTGATTGCATGAAATGCCCTTTCTGCTTCCATGACGAGAGCAAGGTTATTGATTCCCGCCCCACGGACGAAGGTGAAAAAATACGCCGCCGCCGTGAATGCCTGCAGTGTATGAAGCGCTTTACGACCTACGAAGTGATCGAAACAGCGCCCATCATGGTGATCAAGAAGGATAAATCGCGGGAAGCCTTTAACCGGGACAAGCTCCTTGTCGGCCTGCTGCGCGCCTGTGAGAAGCGCCCTGTATCCATGCAGACGCTGGAAGAGACGGTGGACGCGATCCAGACCTCGATTCTGAATACAATGGACCGCGAAATCCAGTCCTCTGTCATCGGCGAGCTCGCCATGGCGCGGCTTAAAGACATTGACGAGGTGGCTTATGTGCGCTTTGCCTCGGTCTACCGTCAGTTTAAGGACATCAATTCCTTTATGGACGAACTCAAGTCCATTCTTGAAGCCAAGCAGGAGGATTCCTGAGCGTGATAAGTAGTATAGAGTTTTACATAAAACGGATGCGTTTACCCGCATCCGTTTTGTTGTGCGGGCATTTAATTAAATTCAAGCAGCAGCTTTGTTTCTATATCGAGTGTATCCGCGATATCAAAAAGTATGGCTATTGAGAAAGAAGAAATAACATTGGGCGCTTCTATATGACTGAGATACCCCCGGCTGATATGGACAAGCTCCGCGAACTGCTCCTGGGTGAGTCCTCTCATTTTGCGATAGTGTGATATACTGTAGCTAAGCTGTCTGTACTTCTCATGATGACGGTCCACCTTGTATCACCTCGATACCATTATACCCCACTTGGGACCCTCAGTCTGCTTGAAAATAGGCAGCATTTGCTGCATCATAAACAGCAAACGACAAAAAAGACGCCTCGCGGCGTCTTTTTTTAATTGCTCATTCACTTGTAAACGGCAGGAAAGCAATATGCCGGGCGCGCTTGATTGCGAGCGTCAACGCGCGCTGATGGCGTGCGCATGTCCCTGTCACCCTGCGGGGGATGATCTTCGCGCGCTCACTGATATAGCGCCTCAGGCGCGGGACATCTTTATAATCAATGTTGTGGACTTTATCGACGCAAAAAGAACAGACTTTCCTGCGGCCTTTGCGTCCGCCACGGGGCCGGTCGGAACGGTCCCTGTCGTTATTTCTCTCGTAAGCCAATGTCAAACCTCCTTATATGGTTTTACGGCATCAAAACGGCAGATCGCCGGCGTCATCGTCAATCTCGGTGAAATCCTCCACCCCGCCGCTTGAAAAAGCGGGCGCCGGGGCCGCGATGGCGGCCATAGGATCAGGCGGAGGGG
>JAITVU010000234.1 GCA_031285645.1 Oscillospiraceae bacterium
AGTCCCGGCAATGGTGGAACCCGTCAGGGAACGAAGCACCGACGGCTACGCCGGCGCGGACGAAAACAACAGTATTAATGAAGTGCGAGCCGTTTGGATTTCATATCTTGATTTCGGCCCTATGATGACGGGCAAAACCGAGAAGCAGTTTAAGGCCAGCATTGAAAAAGCTTTTGCCAATATACGCAATTTTGGACTCAACACCGTTTTTGTACAGGTGCGCCCCTTCGGCGACGCGCTGTATCAGTCCGATTATTTTCCGTGGTCATACTTGGTCACAGGGACGGAGGGCAAGGATCCCGGTTATGATCCGTTGGCCGTTATGGTCACGGCCGCGCGGGAACACGGTCTGAAAATTGAGGCATGGATCAATCCCTACCGCGTGCGCGCCGTCGGCAACGACAAGGCGCTCGCCGCCTCAAATCCAGCGAAGAAGTGGCTTGATGCCGGTAACCGCAGTGTGGTGAAGTATGACAACGTCATATCCTATAACCCGGCCAGCAAAGAGGCGCAGGAACTGATTGTAAACGGCGCCCGCGAGATCATCCGTAAATACGATGTCGACGGCATCCATATCGATGATTATTTTTACCCTCATGAAGCCTCGGCTTTTGATCAGATTGAGTACAGCCAGTATAAGAAAAACGGCGGGACAATGACACAGGGTGACTGGCGCCGGGCCAATGTTGAGTCGCTGCTTAAGGCATTATACAGCGGAATCAAAGCCGAGAAGAGCACGGCGCTCTTCGGCGTCAGCCCGCAGAGCAGCATTTATAACAATTACTATATCCAGTATCTCGATGTGGAGAAAATAGTATCCGAACCCGGATACTGCGATTATATTTGCCCACAGGTTTATTTTGGTTTTGACAACGAGATCCAGCCTTTTGGCGAGACTGTCGACGCCTGGGACGATATGATCAAAACAAACAGCGTCAAGCTCTATGTCGGCATGGCGGCCTATAAGGTCGGGCTTATTGACAACTGGGCCGGAACAGGATCGGAAGAATGGCTCCAAAACGACGACCTCATGCAGCGCATGGTCGAGCATTCAAGGAAACTGAAGCACTACGGCGGCTTTGCGGTCTATCGTTATGACAGCCTCTTTAATCCCGTGGCAGGTGTAAAAAAAGCCGTCCAGAAAGAAGCGGCCAATTTGAAAGAGATATTATAGTGGCACGAGCCGCGCCCGGTCAGGGGGCGGGAAATCACCCCGGCACTGCGCGCCGCCTATATGCGGATGAGGATTACGCGCCGGGGTGGTTCATTTAATTCAAATGATCTGGTATCTATCATTATGCAATGCGGCAATCGGCAGGATGCACGCGATTACGCAAGGACGGAAAAATTGGAGGATCCGATATGAGTGAGTTTTGCAAAAATAAAAAAGGCATGATGTTTGCGCTCAGTGCTTTCTTCCTGGCTATTACGATTTTGGCCGGGTCATTTGCCTATCTTTTTGCGGGTACGGATATCACGCAGGAGGAGGACCCTTCACAGGCCGATCAGCAGGATGTGTCACAGCCGGGTGACGGCGACGGTGACGATGGTGAAGAGATGCCGCCTGACGAGCCGGAAGAGGAGGAAGAAAAACCGGTTCACTATAATATCCCCTCTGAAATGCGCGGCGTTTACCTCACGCCGGGCACTGACTTTATTGCGACGGGTGATACGAGCGAATCGACTATCCGCGCGGAAATTGACAAGGCGATCACCGATGCGAAGGCTCTGACGATGAACGCCGTGATCATTGACACTACATATAAAGACAACGTCATATACCAGACACGCAACGCCCCCGAACTCTCTTCCGAGTTCGACATTATGGGCTATGTTGTGGAAAAAGCCCGTGAGGCGGGTATGTACACGTATGCTATTTTTGATGCGTCCTTCTATGACAGGGACAAGGGCAGCGCTGTCAGCGGCATGCTGGCCATCGGGGCCGGAACGATAAACTCCCTGACCGAAAATCTCAGGGAGTTCGCCGAGAAGTACGCGGTGGACGGCATATTGCTGGACGGCTATATCAATAAGCAGACGCCTGAAAGCTACAGCATGTACACATTTGTCGGCGCGGCGATGGGGTACGATAACTTTATGCGTGAAACCCCTCAGGCCATTGTCGCGACGGCGTCCAAAACACTGCGCAAATACGCGCGCGGGACACAGATCGGCTTGCTTGCCGACGCGGTGTGGGAAAACGATTCCGCCAACGAGGAAGGGTCGGCCACGAAGGCAAGCTTTACGGCGCTCGGCAGCGGGAACGCGGACACAAAGGGATTTTTGACTCAGGGACTTGTCGATTTTGTCGCGGTCAAAGCGTTTTCGGCGACGACAGACACCGCGGAGCCGTTTGAGGAAGTTGTGAAGTGGTGGAGCGGCGTCGCGCGTGAAGTTGGCGTGCCGATGTATGCCGTGCACGCGTCCGACAAGGTTTGCACGAGCGAGCCGGGCTGGACGGCACAGGACCAGCTGGTCCGCCAGGTTATAGCGGCTAATGATATCGGCGGCTATAGCGGCAGCATCTTTAACAACCTCAAACGTATGGTTGAGGACCCCAAGCAGGCGACGACAACGCTGGTTAAATACTACAATGAGGAAGTCGTGGCGGAGCATATCCTCACGGAGCTTGCCATCACAAAGCCCGAAAACACGTCTTTCACGACAAATGAACCCGTTGTAACCTTTACGGGCGCTTCCGACCCCAATTTTCCCGTTACAATCAACGGCGAAACCATCACAACCGACGAGAGCGGTTATTTCACGCTGACTTTGGATCTCAAAGGCGGCGAGAATCAGTTCACCATTTCACATAAAGATAAGTCCATTAGCTATTCTATTATCAGGGAAATTGAGATATTAAAAGACATCACGCCGATGGGTTCGATCACCGCTGAAGGTTCCATGAGCATTCAGATCACGGCGCTCGCCTATGAGGACGCCGATGTCTACGCCGTTATCAACGGCACAACCGTGAACATGAGCATCCAGGAAGGCGTGGTTGAGGAATCCGAGCGTGATTCAAGCTACAAGATGTTCGCGGGCCAGTATACGGCGCCGGCCGCCACAGGCGATGTCCAGAATCTGGGCAACATTGTTGTATACGCGCAGTGGCAGGGACAGGAAAAATCGATTGAGGGCGCTTCCGTCAAAGTCAATAAAAAGGCCAAGATTGAG
>JAITVU010000275.1 GCA_031285645.1 Oscillospiraceae bacterium
TTTTGTGTAACTTTTTAAAAGCGCCAGCTCGGATATATTGTTATCTTCCGATGAAATCACAAGGCGCTGCTCCGATTCATCCGCAAGCATCTGCTCGAAGGCATCGAAGATAGTCTGCGCCGGTGTCCAATCCGAATGATGATGGTCATTGTTCTCGCTCAACTCACATTGGATATCCCATATCCGTAATTCCTTTGACCCGGCCACGGAAAACGTTCCTTTTCCAATCCCGTCATAAGTCTCTATATCCCGCTCGGCGTCGGACTTAACATCCGTAACGCCGTAAAGGGCTGTATCGCCTATATATACATCGTATTGCATTAATGATCCCCCTTTGGCATAGCCTCAATAGCAGTTTCCAGCCCTTCAACCAATCGCTCCGTTACCTCATCCGCGTCGGCCGTTTTTTCGATAGTCTGCCCAAAAATATTGACCTGTGGCGCTAATGTGGCTGTTGAAAAGCTCGCAAAGAATTTCTTTCCCGCGATATCCAAAAGATACCGCATGTTTTCCTGTTCAATCTCGACATTGCCCGATACCTTAATGGGATCGCTGTTCGCAACCTCAACATCTAAAGGCCCCAAACCGTTAAGCGCCATATCCGCGTTTGCGCGGGTTTGTTCAAAACTTTCCTTCATGTCCTGGAATTCTTTATCGACGTCGCCGGTTAAATGGATACCGAGTCCGACACCGACGGCGGCCCCGCCAAGCGCCGTTAAAATTCCGAATATGGGGTTAATGCTGGTATGAAAGATCGTCGCGGCTGCGGCTGCGGCAAGCATTGAGGCTTTAATCGCAATAAAGGCACCGGCTGCGCCAAAGATAATGGGAATCAATATATCTGTGTTTTCACTGACCCATGCTATACCGTTCCCGATCATTGACATGCCGTTCACTATCATGTTGATAAAAGGCTGATACTTACCGGCCTGTAACTCAGCATTAAGGCGTATCATTGTTTCCGCCAGCGTCGCCACGACGGGCTGCGCCGCTTCACCGATAGCCGCTTTAAGCTCCTGTCCGAATTTATTAGCTTGCGCCGACAGGTTGTTAAAGTTCCTGTCCACAACTTCCTGAGACGCACCGAATTTATTAAGTGCGCTATCCAGTATGTCCAACTTACCGGACAAATCAGCCGCCCTTAATTCCTCACCGGACACGCCAGATATACCAAAGCGGTTACGCAATGAAAGCACCTCGCCGCCTATGGCCTCCTTAAGCGCAAAAACAGCACCCTCCGCTCCCTGTGTCGGGTCTTTGGCGTAAAGGCGCTCCATCATGTTCATGAGGCGTTCGACCTCATTGATGTTACGTGTCAAAGGCAGGAAATTGGTCATGCCTTTGGCGATATTCTCGCGGCCCAATACCGACTTGTCGCGCGCGTAGGCGCTGACATAGTTATACATGGCCGTACCGGCCGAGTCGCTGTTAAGTAACCCCTGGAATGTATTAAGTTGCGATTTCTGCGTATCGCCTAATTTTATTGCTGAAAACATGCCGTCTATGGCCTTCTTTGCGAGATAGGCCACGGAAACGAGCTTGGTTATGCGTCCGGCTAAATTATCAACCCCGGAAGACGCAACGCCGGTTGACCCGCGCATATCTTCCATGGTTCTGTTGAATTTCTGCGTAACATTATCTATTTTTTCCTGTTTCTTGGCAAAGGAATCCTGAGAGCGCATAATCTTTGTTATCGCCGTCGTATATCTGTCATTAATTGCAAATACAGCGGCGAGTGTGTTAGACACGGCCCCACCCTCTTTCTTTTATAGGCACAATTTGGTAAAATGGACTCAGGTTCAAAAATAAAATGAAATGAGGCAAAAGCATGAAGGTATGCAACCTGTGTGGCGCTATTTTCGACGACTCGGCATCTGATGACTGTCCAGATTGTGCAATTAATGCTCAGGCATCACAATCAAGGCCCATAAAAACCAAAAGCAGGAACGCAGAGGGATACCAGGCCCCATCTGCCGCTCCATATCCCGGGCGCAGCCAATACATACCATCTAACCCCGTCAGCATCATTTTCAAAATCATCGGATGGCTGATTATCGGCTTTGCTATCATTGCTGCGGTTATCAGTGGATCGTCTGAACAATGGCAGCTTTATTCATTTGCTATCGCTGCCGTTGGCTGCATATCAGGTATTGGCTTTATCGGCATTGGCGAGATCATAAAGCTATTAAATATTATCGCAAACAGGTGAACCCGGCTCTATCCTTGTGGAATCTGCCTTTTCATCGTTTCACCGGCCACCATATCGCTTGCGACAATAGACGCCCTCTCGCGAATCGGGATGCGCAAAAACTCAGAGGGCAAGATATCATGATTTTGCAAGGCAAGGTGGGCGTAAACCGCCATTCTGTCCTTGCCTTGCTTTATCAGTTTTTTGCTTCTTCCACCAGTTCATCGAAATCATCATTCAGTCGGTTATGCTCAAGGTAAACCTCATAAATTCGCGCAAGCTCTGCATCAGTCGTAAGCGCGACTAGCGCGTCTTTGGCCTTGAGAATCGGCCGCCCCTCACGTTCGGAAAGCCCCTTCAACAGTTCGGCATCGTGCAAATCTGGATATACAAGGGATTCGGCCGCATAGGTAAGTATAATCTCATTTGTATTACCTGTTGCCATTTCCGACTGTAGCGCCAGCGCTTCCTGCGACGTCAATTCTCTCAATTCCCATTCGATCACATTTCCTTCCTCATCCCGGAAAGCATTTGAAACAGGAAACTTGCGAGTCCCTTTTCTGACCGGATATAAAAAGCTTTTCAGGCTATCCATGTTATACCGTCCTCCTGGTGATGTTCGGTGTGATATTGGTGCCGGTGACTCGCTGCGTCGTGCCGCCCTCCACAAAGCTTGATAGTATGGTGAAGTCATCCGCCGTCAAATCGCTTTGTATGACAGTGGGATCATCGGAATTGTCATCCAACCCGATCAAGCCCACCTTGTTCAAAATAACGCCTGATGCGAGTATTTCACATCGGCCCGATCCGGTCACTTCGGCGTAACCTTGAATCGTTATTTCCGGAAAGTCGGCCCCCTCTTTATAAGCCTCTATTGCTTTCATGAACTCCGATGTGCGATGATAATAAGATACTGTGCCAACAATACGAACCCCGCGCACGGCGTTTTGTTCGACGCGCTCCTTAAGAAATCGTTTGGTACCTTTAATCTGTTCCGTATCGATTGTGAGGGCCGAAATAAGGAATGCGGGTACGGTTCGGCCGCTAATTGTTATATATCCGTCCCCGTCATGTCCTGACGGGAGGTTCTTTAATTGTTCTCGTCTGTACATAAATCCTCCTTACAGTGCTGTAACGGTGACGTAAATTTTATCCGTCGTGTCGGCGACCTTTATACCCACTCTGACCAAAACAGAATCACGGCTCGTACCCTGTTCGACCGTTACGTCAACAGCCTCAAAGTCTTCAATATACCCCGGATCGGCGTAATGCTTTTTGGACATATCAACAATCATACCCTTAATCTGAGCGCGGCCGTCTTTGCTGTTGCGGATTTTACCCACGGCCCGTGTATCAAGAAGATATTGCAAATCCATTTCGTACATATCGAGTGTGCGCATCACAAGGCCCTTGCGGAAATCCTCCGGTTGTTCAGCCGTAAAGGTTGTCAGGCTGTTAATGTCATACAGGACGGTCGGCGCATTGTGACGCATCACAAAAAGGATTTCACCGGCTTTGGTCTTAAGTTCCTGTTGCGGAACGGACAAACGCGGGTTAACATCTGTCCACCCGATAACAGGCGCGTAGAAAGTTGCGCTGCCCTCGATTCCTTGCATGGCCAGAATACCCGCCATAGTCGCGCAAGCCTCATTCGGCGTGAGGTCATATGCAAGCGTCTTGCCGCCGATGGTGGAGTTGTAAACCGCCGGGTTATTAGCCGCAACGCCGTTAGCGACGATCTGCACCATGTTATCACGGTCTCTCTGCTCATTGGTGAAGTTGACCAGTCCGGCCGCCGTACTCGCATCAGTGCCGGTGTAGACCATGACATTATAGTCATACTTCTGTATCTCAGCTTTGTAAGCTTCGTAGTCGGCGGCTGTAATCACAGCGTCGGCTCCGCCTTCCAGGACAATGGACGCCCTGTTGAGTGTCCCCTCTCCCACTATTTCAATAAAGCCGTTCGGCCGAAACGCGGCGACATCAGTAATGTTCTGGCTGTCTACTTCCAGCGTTTCAAGAAAGGTCTTGATGGTAAAGCCACCCTGTATGGTGTCGACGGTGACATGAATGTCGTTACCTCTTAAGCCGCCATATATAGCCACAGCCGTTACATCGTCGGCAAGTTCCCCCCTCGCTTTATTCCCTTCACCCAGGCGATACAGGATCAATTCATTGGCATAGTTCATGATCTCGTTGACGATTTTCATTTTTTCATCCGACCGCGCATAACCTAATGCCAAAAGGGTGTCGGCGCCCTTTCGTATGCTTGTCACCTTATCGCCCCAACTCAGGGGAAGCGCTGTTGTGACAATGCCTGAAACAGTCCGGGACGTTTCCCTGTCCCCGGCGACCGTCTCTATATATACGCCCGGTAAAATAGCGTTTATCATGTATTCAACTCCTTATCTGCGATGCGGATTAACGGATCATCCGCAATAGTCTGTTGGTAGGCGTAGAAATTGCACACGACATGCCCCACATTGTCCGTGATATCGCTTTCTTTCGTATAGCAGGTAAATATGTTTTCGGTGTGGCTCACGGTGTTGAGACTGTCCGCGATCATAAAGACCACATTAGTTATCTCGGTATTGGCCGCCTGATCCTCCGGCCAGTATGTAATCTCCGCACCGAAATCGTGCCGGTCTGTAGAGCCAAGCTTACGTTGCGTATTCAGGTCGTAACAGTCTATCCATATGGATGGTGTTTCCGCTCCCTGGCTCTGCGCCCCTATATATGTGGTTATGTCGGGGAATAGTCCGGTCGTAAAATTGGCTAGCGCAATTAAAAGATTATCTAAAAGGGTGGTTTTGCCGCTTTTAATCCGCTCGTTAAGCGCTTGCCCGATGATGATGTTTTCGTTAAGCATATCAAAACCCCGTCTTGTTCTTGACGCGCTGTATTTCGAGCCTGAACAGGCTTTCGGCCTGTCTTCTTGCCTCATTCATACCCTGTTCGAGCATGCGCACGCCCTTGACATAACCGACCGTTATTTTATCCTTGTTCACCACTCTGTGACCGTTATTGACATAGATGGCGTACTCAACACTGTTTTCATATCCCGACACCCATGAATTTCCTGCCTTTCGCGTCTTGGATTTCAGCCAGCCGCGGCGAAGGGTACCCCCTTGCTTCTTAAATGATGTTGTAAATTGGACAATGCGCAATCGCGGCTTTTTCGCGACAAAGATTACTTCTTTGTCGTATACCCCTACAGGTGTATTCTTTTTTGTCTCAGCAAGGCCGACATCAGCCATTCGGCTAACGACGCGGCGTGCGCTCTCATCACATTCCCCACCGGCCTGTAAAAGCTGCTCGCGGAACCGGGCAAAATTCTGCCTGTTTATAACGACTGTATTCATTAAACAACCTTCTCCGCTTTTACGGGAATCACATTAACAAATGTCCTGTGAAACGGCTGCCCCGCAATACCCTTCCACGTCTGCCCATTGTGCGTTATTTCCAGTGCATCACCATCAATAATTACAATATCTGTATCAATATGGAGGGAAAAACTCGGATTGATAACGGCCGCCGTCTGCGTCTGTTCATGTGGTGCCGGGGAACTTTGGGACAGATGACAAGGGACAGATTGATAGACTGTCTTAGGCTTCATGACATTCCCATCCTTTTGATTGCGCCGTACCGTTACGCTGTCCCCCCATAAGCTTTGTATAGCGTCTTTGCCCTGATCTATCACACCCTGTGGCAATCGCATCATGGCATCCTCCTGTAGCGCGCAATCAGGCTTTGTATGCCCGGTAATATTGCCTCAAGACCGCTGCTTGCTGTATCGCTCGCATACGTGACGGTGGTATCCCCATCTGCTACAGATTTGACCGCCCCGATAGCTCCGCCCGATTCGGTGTTTGCATACATATTGTGTGAAAGCTCTGCCCAGGCATAAAACAACCCGTCAGGAACCATTGCCCTGACGGGTATATTGCATGCCGATAAAATACAGTCTTTTGCCTGATCTATGTATGACTGCGCGGCTGTAAAATCATGTTCATTTTTGAGCCAGCCCCGGTCTTTCCACACATTCAGAACATCAGCGCTATTCCTTGCCACCGTCATCACCCGCATACTCAAAGCCGTAGCTTTCGTCCATCTTTTTAAGTGATTCCAAAGCCTTTTTATCCGTTACAGCCGCCTCGCCGTTCTCGAACTTGACGCCGAGATCGTATATATGCAGCTGCGGATATTTAGTGCATTTCACTGTCATACCGTCAACCCCGTAATCTTCCCGTGCGCTTTTTCGTTACCATATTCAAGCCCGATCTCACCGTAAATCTGGAATTTGTCGGATGCGCCGGTCTTAGCCAGCGATTCAACAAACAAAAAGCCTTTGCCGGGGATCAAAAGGAACACAGGCGCACACATTTCCAAAGATACAACTGCAAGCTGGTCTGCGGGCATATACCTGTTGAGCATGATATTAACCCGGCCAAAGTCTGTCTCAATAGTCTGCACATTCACACCGGCGACGTTGCGTGTTTCCTCCGAGTAACCCTTATCCGTGATAAAGAGCTTTGTGAGACGGCGTTTCTGCGCGCTGTTGACCATCAGCGTGGCGTATTCGCTTTCCTTAATGCCGCCGTTGTCCCAAATCCCTTGCATCAAATCCAGGACTATTGTGTCGGTCAACTCGGTAGGGGTAGAATTCGTGATGACATTAGTTGTGGTTGCTTCCAGTATTCCGCGCGTTTTCCTTGCGGTCGTATTGTCGGTCGGCTTGTGGTACGTGCCGCGAATAAAGCTGTATTCTATGTCTCTTGCAACTTCCTTAAGCGCCGCCTGTGTCTGGAATCCGATTTCATCCATAACAGGGTTGCTGCCCGCAATATTTAACCCCTCATACTGGCCTGTCGCGGCCTGTTTCGTATAGGAAATGTCAATTGCTTCCTGATGAATCTGGACAAGGTTGTCAACTGGGAAGCGCACACGGGCTTTAGCTTCCGGGGCTTCCGCACCCTCAACTTTTGTATTCTGCCCGGCGTCTCTCAGGTCGTAACCTTGCCACTGGAAGTTAGTCGACGTCGTTTCCTTGCCGCCGCTCAGTCCTCCGATAGCACTGAGAAAAGGGGTGTCGGTCGGCGTCACCTCAAAAAGAGGCCCCACAAAGTTGGGAAGGTTAAATGTTAATCCGCGTCCGGTAATTCCGGCCATTTAATCATCGTCCTTTCTGAACAGTTTACTGAGTTCAAACAGTATTACTTCGTCTTTATTTTTGGGTTTATCGGGCGTCACATCTGTGTTTTTGCCGGGCGCGGGCGGGTTTGTTATGCCGAATGCTTTAGCAAAGTTTTTCTTAAGGTCGGCTGCCACCTGTTCCGCGCCTACAGGTTGCATGTCTTCAATCTTAATCGCCGCCATATCCGCTTTCGCCATTAACAGTTCGAGCATATTCGCGTCCGCGCGCAGCTTTAAAAGTTCCTGACGGACCGCGCCCGATTTAATCATGTTTTCCAACTCGGATATTTGGGCGTCGCGCTCCCGTATTTCCTGCTCCGGCGTGCGCTGCTTATCCTTCCATTCCTTCGTCATGCGGTTGATGGAATCCGCATCGAAGCCTTGCTGTTCCAGCATGGATTTAAACACCGATTCCATTTTCTTTTCGGCTTTTTCGCTTGCTTTCGCCGCGATAGCCTCAATGTCCACTGATGCGGGAGCGGGCGGTGTCGCTGGTAATCCCGGCTGCGCCGGTGGTGTCCCCGGATTTCCCTCCGGTTGGGTTGCGGGCGGGCCGCCTTGACCATCATCCGCAAAGTATTGCATGTTTAGTTTCAAGGGATTCTGTTTCATAATTCCTCCATTTAATGCCTGTCGGCAATCCATTTATAGCCTGTCGGCTTTTATTTTCGTGTATGAAAAAAGCGCCCCGCCAATCAAGGCAAGACGCTTGAACATATTTGTTATCAGATCACCTGTGTCAATTTGTCAAATACAAATACGCCTCTTTATATTTTTGCAAACGTTTGTAGTCTTTTTCTCTCGGATTCGGAATGCGTGAAATCTGACTGTTGTGCTTTAAATCAGCTAACTTTACATCACACGCAATTGGATTAGCTTTTACCCGGTCGAGATAATTGTAATATGTCTCCCCCTGGCGCTTTGTCAAGGCGTCGACAGCCTCCACAACAGGACCGGGAATGCCCGCCTCTTTCAATCCCTCCAGCGTCGTTTGCGAGTCCTCTACGACATCATGCAAAAGAGCGGCCGCTTGCCTGTAATCGTCCTTAAACACAGCCGCAACCGCACGGGGATGGTCGATATAAGCACTCCCGCCTTTGTCGGTTTGGCCGGCATGGGCTTTCTCTGCGATGGAGAGCGCTAAATCTATTAAATTCATGAGGCATTACCGCCGATCAGGATCTTCGCTTCGTTTTCTGTAATTTCCTCATAAAGTTCATAAACCGGACTTTCATCATTGAAATACTGCAAAAAAACACCACTGTCGACCCATCCGAAACCAGAAACATATTTCTGATGATATGGCCCATCGGCGCGGACAATCATACCCCTCCGCTCTGAGTCCAACAATTTAAAGTATTTCACTTGTCCGCCACCTCCCTTATCCCCCTTGGAACCTTAAGAAGCCTTGACAGATCGAACATTTCTCCGCTCAATCTCAGGTATTCAGGGGATTCGTCGTCTGACAAAATGCGTTGCTTTTCATACAGGTCATGCAATTTGCCATTTTTCAATGCAAAGCTTTCAGGCGTATGATATTGCAGTTCGAATACTTGCCCATCCGGCGAAACAACGAAGGTGTTAACGCCGTTGTAGGGGTTGTATGGCTTATTCCAATAGTTTTTGATTACAATTGTATTATACCCCTCTTTGCCTAAAGTTTCAATACACTTACGCATCTTATCAGCCATATCATCCGCTGATGCCGTCAAAGTATAACGCAATATATCCCGAACTTCTTTTATTGTGCCTGTTCCCGCTTTTACTTTCCGCTCGTATGAGTCTCTGGCTTTAATGCGGAAATCTAATCCTGCGGCCTCCATTCCCACCTGATCGCTCACCCGTTTTATCTGATCGGTGATAGGTGGCTCGTACATCACCGCGCGGTTATATGCCCTTTGCCAAGCTTCTGTCGGGTTTTTGTAGGGCAGGCGGTTATCCTGTCCGGCGTGGGCCTCTTGCCACTCTCTATAATTTTTGGATGATATCCGCTTTGATTCCCCTGTTACGGGGTCTCGCGCAATGCGTGTGTTGTTTAACAGATGCAAGCCCGGTATCTCGGGCGCTGTTGTCGTCCTGCAATTCACATGAAAAGCGGGGTAATTGATCCCGGATATGACTCTTGTGGTATCGTAAGCCCGCCGCTGATATTCATTTTCCATCCGCTTAAGCTCTGCCGGTACATCACCGCCCTTCGTTACAGAGAAGACACAGCCATCCAACGCGCGGCATATTTCGCTTGTCAGGCTGTCCAGCGTCGCAATAATCTTATAAAATTCAAGATCATCGTCAATATACGCCTGTTTAGCTGCCTGATTCATGCACTGCGCCGATTCGTTGTATAGAAGCCGGTACGCCTCATATTTCTTGCCACTGCCGGTGACATTGCCGCTCTCATCTCTTTTGACGGCTCCTATTGCCTTTGCCAGTTCATCAGCAAAGTATTGCGGCGGCTTTCCTGTAATAAACATTTCATTTAGCGTCTGCCTAATCCGCATACCTGTGTCCATATCCTGACGCCAAAGTCGCGTTGAGATATCAAGCCCCTGTACCGGCATTTCAAGGACTTTTTGGATTACAGTGCCTGAAGGCTGGGAAAATGAGAATTGAAATCCTGTGTATTGCTCGATATTGAACTGTTGACGCCAATAGGATTCGTTATATACAGCTTCGCCAATGGCCTCTATTTGCGCCTTGCGCTCTTGATACAGCTTTTGAAGAATCGCGTCGCACTGGAACTCTAAAGCCTCAAGGCGCGTAATTCGGGCTTTTACGGATAGATTATTAACCTCAAGATCAAAGCGGCCGATAGACCCGCGCGCAAGTTTTTCATACCGGGACAAGGTGTCTTTGAAGTCTTTAAGCTCATTCAGCGAAAGCGCTTTTTGCGCCTCCTCCAGCGTCAGGTTATTATTCTTAGCGTACCGACCGTAGAACGCGCTTATCTCTTTTAGCAAGTCTTGCTTGGCCGATTCAAAAGCGCGTATTATTTCAGGCACGCCGCCGTTCACAGCCTTTTCCATGCGGCCAACACTGTCAATCGCCCTCTGTTCCCAGTATGTCATTCACGCTCACCGGCCGCCGTCATATCGGGATGCATTTGCCCCCATTGGTCAAGTACATCATCCTGCTTTTTCTTTTGTTCCTCCTTGACCTTTTCGCGTTCCTCCTGCCAGTCCTCTACAAGCGGATGCACTTTTGTCTTTGTTTCAGAGGACATGACCGTATCTGGTGTCATTGTGATGATTTGTGCCGTTTCAAGGTCATTGCGCGGCTTATTGCGTGTCCATATTTGTTCTATGCGCTGATCCTCGGGCAATCCAAGGTGTCGCAACACCACTTTAACAAAATGTGTAAGCGCCGGTCTGAACTGGGTTTCCATGAGGCCCGCTTTCAGTTCCAGAAGGGAATACAGGAAATCTATGTAGACGCCGCTTTGGTTGCCCGCGTGGTCGGGGTTTGGGTTAACGGCCATTGCGGATTTGTAAAGCTGGTCAATCAGAATATCCAGCATGCGGCCGCGCGCTTCATAAGGTACTTCACCCCGAACGGCGTCGATCCCACCGTCACCATCGACATGTGCATATTTTTTTGTTTTCAAGCGCTGCAACAGGTCTACTTCTTTTTCTATCTGGTTGCCGTCGTCGTCATATTCATAATCGGATTGCTCTCCGGCGTAGTTTTTGATAACCCATATAATTTCTTGAATATCATCAATGTCATTGGCAAATCCGCTTACGAGCTTGTCAACTGCGTCTATAAGCCGCTTGTACATGATCAGGTCACTTTTGCGTCCTGAATTATTGGGAAATTCGATAAAGGGAACCTCGCCATAACTGTGGATCTCTCTGTGCCATTGTCCATCAGGGAGACATTCAGGCTCGATTTCCTGTATGTCTATAGCGCTTTTGGCCTGCTCCATGTATATGACTTCCGAATCCGACCATACCTCATATCGTGTTTTATACTGCCCGGTTGATTCGTTGAATTTGTCATATGGATAAATCATATATTTAAGTTTGGGCTTTAGTCCGGATTCATCATAGACGGGCATAGCGTCCAGCGCGTCAACATACCAGTATTCAAGCGGCGCTGTTTCTTCCTCATAGCGATAATGAAGCCAGGCCCGCCCTGTGTTGGAAGCGTCCCGGCCAAGCTGCTGAATAATTTCCTTATAGTCCTCGCCGAGAGTGTCCCAGAATCGTTCAAGCTGCTCATCTGAAAGGCCCTTGATATCAAACTGCGGTGGGTATGTGAACAGATAACCATTTTTTTGATCCGTCAAAACGCGGTGCCAGTTTGTAGGAATTCGGTTGTCGGCCGATTTTAAAGGGTTACGCCCCATTTTTACCAGAAATGCATTAACTGCGTCTATAGCTGCCGCACCGTTTTTAAGGATATCGGTCTCGTTATAATAGTAGCGATTCCCCTGTCGGGCTTCTTTCCTGAACCGTCTGTATTTCTTTTCAGACGCTTTAATCATCGTGCGTATCGTATCGAGTTCCAGCTTTAAACACCCCCTAAAACCGTGTTCCAGTCTTTTTAACCAAGGATTGTATGCCATAGCGTGCGGCGTCGAGCCTATGGTTAAACTGGTCTATCGGCTTGTTTATATATTCGCCTGTTTTTTTGTCCTTTTCCCACGTGTAGTTTTCAAACTCTTCTATCGTATCGATGCAGCGCTCATCCACAATGATTTTAAAGCTACTCATTGTATCGATCCCCCACCGTATACTGTCCGGCCCTTTGACAGCCGGTTTAATACGCGGCACACCCGCACGCCTGATTTCTTCGATTGATTTTTCCTCGGCGCTGTCTGCAATGATGATTTCTTTTGCGAACCCAAGGGATTTTATAGCCTCCGCAATCTCAGGGTTGATCATCCCTTTTTTGGAATACTCACCAGTTATAAATAATTGTCTACCCTGTTTATCAAGCCGCCCCCATGAAATGGCAGACGGGTCATTGACATAACCGAAATCCAAACCAATCCACTGCGGGAATGCGCGAATTTCATCAGGGGATATAAGGCGCTTGTGAATGATTGGAAATACGAGCTTATCGAGTGTCGCAAACTCACCGAGCGCATATATCCTGTAATATGCCGGGTTTGTCTGCGATAGCGATTCCAGCGTATCCCTGTAATCCTGCGTCAAAAACCTATTGTCTTTATATGTGCTGTTTACGATCAGGGTATTAGGCTGTTTGGTTTGAAAGAAGTATGAATAAACCCAATTAGCTTTTGACACCGGGTTGAACATCATGTAGATTTGCGGATTCGGCTCCATTGGGCGCAAGCGTAGATTAAGCTGTGTGAAGTCGTCGAGTGTAAGCTCTGTTGCTTCCTCGACAACGATATCTGTAATACCGTCTATTGACTTTATTTTTTCCGGATCGTCGAGACCATTAAATAAAAAAACTGAGCCGTTTGGCAGCTCAATTTCAAAATCAGATTTATTGACACGCGCCCCAGGTTGCCCGCTTTCTATTAACAACTTGCGCATCAGGGCAAAGACAGAGTTTTTTA
>JAITVU010000288.1 GCA_031285645.1 Oscillospiraceae bacterium
TTGGGATTATGCAGAAAATATGTGTGTTTATGCATCCGCATGATAGGCGCAGAAAACTTATATTAGTGGAGGAGTGGGGTCAATGGCTATTATAACACCAACTTTTAATCTGCACGGACAATGTGAAGAAGCCATCAAACTGTACCAAAAAGCTTTTGATGCAAAAATTGATTTTATTTTACGGTATACTGATGCAGATAAACGTGATTTTGATTTCCCATTAACTGATAAACAGAAAAATTATGTGTATCATTCAGAAATACATATCGGCCAACAACGCTTAATGTTTTCGGATATTCTAGAGGTCGACCATCTGACAAAAAGCACGTCGTTATTCTTAACTGTAACTTTAGACAGTGCAGATGAAGTTAAAAAAGCATATGAAATTATGAAAGATGGATGTACAATTATCTATCCTTTACAAAGCACTACTTACAGCTCATGTTCTGTTTCGTTAGTTGATAAATTCGGTTTTCGGTGGGGGATTATGACTGAACAAACGGATAAATAGTCCTACTGACAAGCATTATCTACAGCGGTACATTGTATTGTGAGACGAAGATAAAAGGCCCAATTACAGGGCCTTTTTCGCCCTGATTTCAGGAGGTTTTTATGCTCGGGTTAGAAACAAAAAGACTGGTCCTGCGCCGGTTCAGCACCTCAGACGGCGCGGACTTATTCGAATACCTCTCCGATCCCCGGACGGTGCGCTATGAGCCATACGACCCCTTTACATTTGAGGCCGCTGAGGCGGAAGCCGCGAGACGGGCGGACGATCCCGCGTTTTGGGCCGTGTGCCTCAGGGATACGGCAAAACTGATCGGCAATATTTACTTTAGCAAACAGGGCCCGGATATGTTTGACACATGGGAGATCGGGTATGTATTTAACAGGAGCTATGGCGGCTGCGGATACGCGACGGAAGCCGCGCGACGGGTTCTGAAGCATGGCTTTGACGACTGCGGCGCGCACAGAATTGAAGCGCACTGCAATCCCGAAAATACACCGTCCTGGAAACTGCTTGAGCGCCTTAATATGCGCAGGGAGGGGCATTTCCTCCAAAAAGTATTTTTCAAGCGCGATGATAACGGGAACCCCATGTGGCACGACGCCTATGCTTACGGCATGTTGGATGTGGAATGGCGCCGGTTCGCGGCCGAATAAACCGATTGCTTATATTGAATTCAGCGAATGAAAAAAAAGCGCGACGACGCGGCACAAAGGTGATGGAATGAAAACACTCTATCTGGATTGCAGTTCGGGGATCAGCGGGGATATGACGGTGGCGGCGCTGCTCGACTTAGGCGCCGGGGAAGACACGCTGCGCGCGGGTCTGGCAAGTATGGGTTTAACGGGCTACGCGCTTAAAATAAGCCGTGTGCATAAATCAGGCATCGACGCCTGTGATTTCGATGTGCAACTGGATCAAAATGCCGGCGGCGCTTTTATAGCGCGCAATATCAACGACGCGAAGGCTTTGATTACGGCGTCGGCCATGAGCGCGAACGCCAAAGATATGGCCTGCCGGATATTTGACATCGTCGCCGAAGCCGAAGCGGCGGTACACAACCTGCCCCTCGAAGAGGTATATTTCCACGAGAGCGGCGCCGTGGACTCCATTGTTGACATTGCCGGAACGGCCATCTGCATGGACAGTCTGGGCGTTGACGCGGTTATGTGCTCCCCGCTTTATGACGGCACAGGCACGGTTGAAACGCGCTTTGGCCCTTTGCCCGTACCCGTACCGGCCACGCTTGAAATTGCGCGCCGGCACGCAATCCCGCTTGTTATCACCGGCCATGCGGGCGAGATGGTGACGCCGACAGGCGCGGCGATCGCGGCCGGACTGAGCGGCCGATTCGGCTCGCCGGACGATATGGGGGCCGTGGTACTCAGGCGCGTTGGATACGGCGCGGGCAAACGCGATTATAAGACGGCGGGCGTTTTGCGCGCCATGATCCTGGAACATAGCGGCGCGCAGGCGCCGCCCGTGCTCAAAATTGAGTGCAATATCGACGATATGACCGGCGAGGAACTGGCTTATGCCTGCGAAAAACTGCTCGACGCGGGCGCGTTGGATGTCTGGCTGACGCCCATCTTCATGAAAAAAGGCCGCCCGGCCCATATGCTTTCCGTTTTATGCGCGCCGGAAAAGGAGGATGAGATGACAAAACTCCTCTTTTTTCACAGCACAACCATCGGCGTGCGCCTCTCCACGCACAGGCGCAATGTGATGGCCCGCACGGCTAAAACCGTTGAAACGGAATTTGGTCCCGTTTTAGTGAAAGAATCACGGTATGGCGAAATATGCAAATCAAAGCCGGAGTTTGAAGAAGTAAAGAAGATGGCCGATCAAAAAAACCTTTCTGTTGCACAAATTTCCAGGTCGACATATAATGGAACAAATAAAAAATGAAAGTTCTAAAAAATAATCTTGCAAATTTACTTTTTTTATACTACAATATAGAGACGGATTAGTTGTTTATCCGCCTGTTTATGCTTGAACGGGGTTCAGCCCGGATGGCGGCCAATGTTGAGGCGATGCGCTTTAATTTTAGTACGGTGCTTTTTTGCGTCTGTTTTAAAGCGGATTTGCCCTGTGGTCAATGAACCTCCCCGGGGCAGAGACCCCGGGGTATCAAGCCGACGATACCGGGCTGCGGCCCAAAAAGGGCTTATACTAATATCCCATTAAAAAGCAGATAAAATGGCGCGATGCGTTTTGGAAAAAAGGCGTTTTGAGCGATAATTTTATCGCCCTTTTTAACGGATATTAGTATTATATGGTACCGCTGCAAGCAGCGGGGTATCAAACCTTTTTGGTTCATAATCAAATTAATGCCGTCAATCGGTATGACCCTATTGAGAGGATGATTACAATGTCGCGCTATAGCGAGCTCGAGAGCGGACAACTGGCTTCCCTTCTGGATGAGCTGATGGAAGAGTACAGGGCCGCGAAAGAAAGAAAACTCAACCTTAACATGTCCAGGGGCGTCCCGGAAAAGGCCCAGCTGGATTTGTCAACCAGATTGCTCACGGCGATAAACGCCGCGTCGTCGCTCAGTGCCGAGGACGGCATGGATTGCCGCAATTACGGCGCGCTTGACGGCATTCCCGAGGCCAGGCGCCTGATGGCCCAAATGCTCGAACTGGAACCGGAGCAGGTCTTCGTCGGCGGCAACGCGTCGCTCAGCCTGATGCATGACTGTCTCACGTTCGCGTTTTTGCACGGCTTGCCGGAGTCGCCGAAGCCGTGGGCCAAAGAGGAAAAGATTAAATTTATCTGCCCTGTGCCCGGCTACGACAGGCACTTCGCGATGACGGAGCACTTCGGGTGTGAGCTGATTGCGGTGCCGATGACGCTTGAGGGCCCCGATATCGGCGCCGTTACCGAAGCTGTGAAGGACCCTGCTGTAAAAGGCATATGGTGCGTCCCCAAATATTCCAATCCGCAGGGGATTACATATTCGGACGCCGTTGTCCGCGCGTTGGCGGCGCTCAGCCCCGCCGCGCCTGATTTCAGGATTTTCTGGGACAATGCCTACACAGTCCACGCTTTGGATATGGACCATCAGGACAGCCTGCTTAATATCATGACAGCGCTCGAAAAGCTCGGCAAGCAGGATCGGGTCTTTATGTTCACATCCACATCCAAGGTGACATTCCCCGGCGCCGGTATTTCCGCCGTCGGCATGAGCAAGGCGAACCTGGATTGGTTTAAAGGACATAAGTTTTACCAGACCATCGGCAACGACAAGATTAATCAGTTGCGCCACGCGCGCTTTTTGCCCGATATGGACAGCGTGATGAACCACATGCGCAAGCATGCTGATATCGTCAGGCCCAAGTTTCAGGCGGTGCTTGACGCGCTCGCCCCGCTGGGCGAGGAAGGTATCGCGCAGTGGGATGTGCCGCGCGGCGGCTACTTCATTTCGCTCAATGTGATGCCGGGCTGCGCCAAAAGGGTCATTCAGCTCTGCAGGGAGGCCGGCGTGACATTGACGCCCGCGGGGTCGACGCATCCCTACGGCATCGATCCGGAAGATAAAAACATCCGCATCGCGCCGACGTCACCGCCGATTGAAGAGCTCCACCAGGCGGCGGACCTGCTTTGCCTGTGCGTGCGTATAGCCAGCGCCGAAAAGCTGGGCGGCGCGGCGGCTTTGGCCCCGGCGCAGGTGGCCTATGGGGACAGGAATTAGTATATATCTATAAACAGCCCGCGCTTTAGTGCGGGCTGTTCGCTTCGGACAAAAGAGAAAAGACCTTGGGACGCCGTCCCAAACCCTGCAAACCCTTTAAAAAGCATTGATCGCAAACCGACTGAAAAACACAGGGATGTTGTCCCTCAATGACCTTTTGTTTCACGCTGACAGTCCGCATTTTTATGCGGACTGTTTTTATAGCTGTACAGGTTTAAAAATGCGACGCAATTTTTAAATACGCGGCAAACGCCGCGTGCCGCGAAGCGGCCTATATAGCCAAACCACTAAAAAGCATCTACTCAACGATCACTCGTAAACGCATTCTAAATAGAATGCATGCGCTCTGTCTCGCAGGCTTTTTTAAGTGGTTTGCCTACACCTGATGCATACGTCATATCCATGCGAGGCGTGGCAGCGAGCAAAGCCCGCTGTAGTTTAAAACTGTACCAGTTTTAAATCTATATGACTATATATACTATATATGTTTTGTGCGGGGATAAACATGCGCTGATAGAATCGGGAAATGCGGCGCTAAAACCTGACGGATAATATATGATGAGAGTCGACTTTATTGTCGATTTATGTTACTATTAGCATACATAAACAGGTTGAAAGAATTAAGTCGCGCGCTATGGGGTAAAAGATATGGGCGGCATACAGATAATGGCACGGATTATTGAGAATATTGAAAGAGTCATTGTGGACAAGCGCCGGGAAATAGAGCTTGTCCTGACGGCCCTTTTATGCCGCGGGCACATTTTGATTGAGGACGTGCCCGGCGTGGGCAAGACGAGCATCGCGTCGGCGCTCGCGAAATCGCTTGACTGCTCGTTCAAGCGCATTCAGTTTACGCCGGACATTATGCCCGCCGACATTACCGGGTTCTCTGTTTATAATCCCAAAACAGGCGATTTTGAGTACAGGCGCGGCGCGATTTTGAGCCATGTCGTCCTGGCGGACGAGATCAACCGCACATCGCCCAAAACACAGTCCAGCCTGCTTGAGGCCATGGAGGAGAACCAGGTGACAGTGGATGGCGAGACATACCGCATCGGGGAGCCTTTTATTGTCATAGCCACGCAGAACCCCGTTGACTATCTCGGCACATATCCGTTGCCGGAAGCGCAGCTGGACCGCTTTTTTATGCGTATTTCCCTCGGCTACCCCAGCCTCGGGGAGGAAATGCGCATGGTATCGCGTTTTACGGGAGAAAACCCATTGGCTGATTTGACCCCGGTGGTCTCGGGCGGCGACATCATCGCCTTGCAGGAACAGGTCGAGCGTGTTTATGTCGAGCCTGTTGTGAACGAATACATCGTCAGCCTTGTGCGGCATACGCGTGAAAACGCCTTTTTGGCGCTGGGCGCGAGCCCGAGGGCGTCAATCAATCTCTACAGGGCGGCGCAGGCCCGGGCGCTTTACGGCGGGCGCGATTTTGTCATGCCCGACGATGTCGTCGCCATGGCGCCGCATGTCTTGACGCATCGCCTTGTGCTCAGTCAGGAGGCCAGGCTGAAAAAGCTGACGCAGGCCGATATGGTCACGATGGCTGTTGAGGCTGCAAAAGTACCGATTACCCGCCGGTGAGCGCCCCTTATGGAGGGCGCACGGGCTGTTTTCGCCCCGTGAAAAAATACAGCAAGATGCCGCGGGGCCGCTTATGCGGCCCGTGTCCGCCCACAGGAGGAAACCATGTGGAAAGCCAGGGCGACTTACGCTTATGTGACGCTTATTGCCATTGTCCTGATTTTTGTTTACGAGGACAGGAATGTAAGCTTCACTATTTTTTACTGTCTTGTTTTCCTGTTCCTGTCATCGCTTACAAGCGCACTGACGGCGCGCCTTTTTATCCGTGTCGAGCAGGATGTGGAGCGCGGCACAGCGCTGCGCGACGAAGAGATCGCCTTCAGCGCCACACTGCGCAACAAGGGAATTCTGTATTATCCGCGCGTGCGCCTGAATTACCGCAATGCCGCGCTTGTGACATATGGCGGAAACGAAACGTCCGTCATGGCGCTGCGTCCCCGCGGCGCTGTAAAACGCAGCCGGATGGTTCGCTTTCCGTATCGGGGTTACTATGATATCGGCGTTGAGAGTATTTCCGTGACGGATTTCCTCGGGCTTTTTACCGTCACGATTCCCGTGACGGCGACAACGCCGGTCTGCGTCTATCCCCTGTACGACGACAGCCTCGACGTCCCGATACAGCCGGATGCGGCCGACGGCGCGGCCCGTTCTGATTTTTCCGGCGACGCGTACACGGATATCGCGGATGTGCGCCAGTATATGCCCTCGGATACATTGCGCAACATTCATTGGAAATTGTCCGCCAAGCGGGGCGAGCTGATCGTTAAGGATTACGAAGCGCGTGAGCGGAGCCGCGCCGTCGTGCTGCTCGATACGATGCGCCTGCCGCTGAATGGCCGGGAGCGGGCCCTTTTTGAGGACAGGATGGTGTCGCGCGCGGCGTCCGTTATCTATTTTTGCTCAAGAAATAACCTGCCCGCGGCGCTTATATGGGGAGAAGGCCCCGAGCGGGTTCTTGCGCTGCGTCCGGAAGAGGGGCTTGAAAAGCCTTTTGCCCTACTGGCGGGCCTCGCCTTTGAAGACGCGTCGTCCCGCGTCGCGTCACTTGAGCCGATTCCCGCCTGTCACACTCTTTGTGCGCTGCTTTCGCATATCGACGCCGGGATCGCTGGCAGGCTGGCTGCACTCACGCCGATGTGCGCCTTAACTGTCGATTTCTTTTACAGCAGGGCCATGCCGCTGACGGCGCAAAAAACGGCGCTGCTTGAGGACTTGCGCGCGCGGGGGGCCGTCGTTACTCTTCTTGATGTCGGGCAGTCCGCCCTGACGCCGCAAATCCGCCGCGCTTTTAAAAGCGCGGCTCTGTAGCGCGGCAAGCCGCGCCACAGCCTTGGCGGCAAGCCGCCAGGGAGGGATTTGCGGCGTTTTGGGATCAGACTAAAATCGCGGCATGCGACACTCAAATATTTTTGCGCTATATGCCCACAGCACGAGTCACGGGCCTATTCGGAGCCTGACAAAAGGAGGG